>NZ_VPCL01000010.1:0-178426 GCF_013418235.1 Acinetobacter sp. YH12156 | reverse complement strand
TAAGCCTGCCGCCAGCGTTCAATCTGAGCCATGATCAAACTCTTCAGTTTAAAATCAGTAGTGCCTAAAGGACACCAATCTTGGCTCATCAATTTTCTGACAAATATTTCTCAAATAAACTTCGAGTAATTTCTACCATCAATCAATGAAAATAATTTCGATCGATCAACCAGTAAAAATCCACACAAGTTGTTCTTCATAATCTCTTAATGATCTTCTTGTTACTTCGTCAGTAGCAAGCTAGGTCGGCTATGTTACACTAAATTTTGTTAGTGTCAACAAGTAATTTAAATTATTTTAAACTTTCTCCTAAAACCCAATCTTAACACTCCGCGCTAAGTTGCTGTTTTATCAGAAGTTTTAATCTTCATCACTGCCGATGGATGTGCATTCTACAGCATTTCAGATCAGGTGCAACCCCTTTTTTAAAACTCTTTAAACAGCTGCTTGTTTAATAAGCCGATAAAATACTAAGTTTATGTTTTTTAAATAAAAAATAATTATATAAAAATTTATCTCTATAAACCATTTGAGCTAAAAACACATAAGATATTGATTTTTATTATTTTATAGAGAGTAATATCAAAAAAGCAGGATAAAAATCCTGCTTTTTGTCTAGAAGATCGTCAAATTAGAACGTCATACTGACTCTTGCCCAGTAATTACGCCCTGTATTATTAAATTGTTGCTTCGTTGCAAACCCATCACCAAAGCCAGCATTGCCTAATTTATTTAAATGTTCTGTATATGTTTTATTCAAAACATTATCCACACCAACGGCAAGATCAATATCTTTTGCCACATGATAGGTACCATTCAGAGATAAAATCGTAAAACCTGCACTTGGCTTGATATCAAAACCAACAATGTTGCCTTCATTTTCACTAATGCGGTTTTGCCCATCAACAACACGCCACAATAAGCCGAGATTATATTTCTCTTGAACATAACGGAGATTGACACGTGCTTCTAATGGGGAGATTTGAGCCAAGGGTGTATGGTCTGTGGTATTTTCACCCCAAGCATACATAAGACTCAGATCTGTATATAAGGCATCGGTAAACTGATAGCCTATACCAGCTTCAGCACCTGCAATATTGGCATCAACATTACGTGCATGGGCTTTTAAATTTTGGTCATATCTCGTCAAGATATAATCCTGAATAACACCTGCGTATATAGAAGCCCATGAACTTACTGCGCCATGTTGATGTTGATATCCCGCATCAAGTTGAAGTGTTTTTTCTATATCGACCTGATTAAACGTATTGTTGTTGCCATTACCACTGATTGGACTAAAAAGCTCCCAATAGTCTGGCATACGCTCAACATAGCCTAAACCAATATAAGTTTTTCCATCATCATGGTCGGCATGAGTATTTTCAAAACGAATAAATCCACTCGTCAATGTCTGATCTAATTCACGGTTATAACGCTGATCAATCGATTCTTGTCGCTCATCCTTAACGCTGACTTGATCAAAACGAAGACCTGACACCAAACGATTTTGCTCATTAAAATGATAATTCACTTCACCAAATGCACCGAATGATTGAAACTCCATGTCCGTTTCACGTGGTTTGTTCTTATAACTTTCATGCATGCCTTTACGAATGCTATGTTGGTTATTTTGTGTATCAGCACCTGTGATGAAATCAATATTGTCCCATTCATGTGTCACTGCAAAACGTGCATTTAAGCTTTTACGTGCCACATTGGTCGCCATTGGCATCTTCATACCGCCTGCTGGATTAAAATCGCGCAAACTAAAGTTATCCATGACATGGTCATTAAAATTATAGTTGACTTGGGCTTCTACTTTTTTAATCACATCTGTGACATTTTTCTTTTCAAAACGCAAACCTAAACTTTCACGGGCAAACTTCGAACCATCCATCCCACGTCCAGCGTAAACAGCCTCACCATCTGCTTTACCAGCGGTCAATTCAAACCATGTGTCTTCAGATGGCGTCCAACCCAAAGCGAGATCGGCATTCCAGCGCATCCAATCCGAAGGAACAACATCACCTTCCCCATCTTTATAACTATTTGCAGTAGAACGATTGGTATTTAGACGTATATATTTTTGCTCATCTCCAGCAGCCAATTCTAAATTGGTATCTACACGATCAAAAGAACCCAATAAAACAGTTGCCTGCCCACGATAGTTTTTCTCTGAGCTAAATACCTCAGGACGACGCTCAAAAATAACCGTTGCAGCCGAACCAGTATTGGCATATTGCACGGTTTGCGGCCCTTTGATCACCGTAATCTGGTCGTAACTTTCTGGGGAAATATATGAGGTGGGTGAGTCCATCCGACTTGGACAGGCCCCCAGGTTTTCAGTGCCATCGGTCAGGATTTTAATTCTTGAACCAAACATACCCCGGAAAGTCACATCACCATTGGTGCCGGCACCGCTATTCACTGCACTAAAACCGACAATACTTTGTAAATAGTCTGCACCATCTGATGCCGGAATCGGTTGAATCGGCTGTTTCGGATCAGCACGGACAATCAGTCCATTGGCATCATTACCTGCTGTAGAAGTCACCACAATCGGTGCCAAAGTTTGCACGGGCATCGTTTCATTTGCCATTGTGGCTGGTGAATAACAGATAACACAAATCGCAGCCGCAAGTGGCTGTAAAAAAAATTTAGGCTGAGCCATTTTTTTATCTCACTGAATACATAAATAAAGCATGGCTTGAGTCAATAACAACCCAAGCGGAAAAATGCAGATTTATGCAGGCAGTGGTGGTGCCCGTCCCTGAGGAATTAAGAAGAGCTGCTGAAGGACAAACCAGACATGCTTAAAGGTTTTCTGATAAGCAATCAAACGTACATGAATCCGGTCAAGTACCTGCTGGATCTCCAGGTCAGGCGGCAAGATCAGATTGGCATAGACGGTACAGTACTGGCATTGATGATTGGCATCATGATGGTCATGCTCAGCATGGTCGGATTGAACCTTGAAATGGGTATGTTCGCTTATACTATGCTGCGCATGCGGGTCTGTTGCTACAAAAAGTGCACGCGTGATGGTTTCGCAGACCGGAGCAACCTGATATTGCGTCGGTAACAAAGGCTGTAAAAATACAGCAATCTGTAGAAACACAGCTGCAAATGCAAATAGCAGCCCCGCGCGTAAAAACACAGGCCACTCCTAAAATATGCTCATGTCTATTATAACAAAGCCCAATCAGAATTGGGCTTTGTTGGATCATTAAAATAAATTAAAAAAATATCCTAGCGTTTAACTGCCACCTTGTCTTTATTACGCTGGCGTACCAGTTTTTCTACTTTTTCACGTGCACGTTGACGTTTTAATGGCGATAAATAATCAACAAATAATTTGCCACTTAAGTGATCCATTTCATGTTGAATACACACAGCGAGAAGTCCGTCAGCTTCGAGTTCAAATGCTTGACCTTCCAGATTAATTGCCTCGATTTTTACACGTGACGGACGGTCAACTTTATCGTATATTTGAGGAACTGATAGACAGCCTTCTTCGTAGGGCTGCGTTTCTTCAGTCAATGGTGTAATTTTGGGGTTAATAAACACCATCGGTTGATCTTTATTTTCAGACAGATCCATAACAATCAGCTGAATATGACGATCCACCTGAGTCGCGGCAAGTCCGATACCTGGTGCTTCATACATGGTTTCAAACATATCTGCAGCGAGCTGACGAATTTCATCAGTCACTTCTTCGACAGGTTGTGCAATGGTACGAAGACGGGGATCCGGGAAACTTAAAATAGGTAATAAGGCCATACTGCGTCCTCAATTATGCCATTGATCAAAAAACCAAATGAAGGGAATGCTTCATCAAAAAAATGTGTGTAAGATCGTTATTATAACGCAACTACGCACATAATTTTAGGAATTATGATAATGAAAAAGGTTTTGAAGGGCATGCCATTTTTTAGTGCCTTGGGGTTTAAAAATCAGATGCTGGCACTCGCTGTTTGTGTAGGTGTCAGTATGGGGACCATTCATTCTGCCGAGGCAGCACCTGCACGTAACGTCAATCCACCGGCATTAAAAGCCAGTGCACCCAATGTTTATGTGGTAAAAAAAGGTGACACCCTTTGGGACATCTCGAAACGCTTTCTGAAAAATCCGGTACGTTGGCCTGAAATCTGGGCCAGCAACAAGCACGTCAAAAATCCACACTGGATTTTTCCGGGTGACCGCCTGTTGATGTGTGATTATCAGGGCCGTCCGATTATTGGCAAAGATGAAGGTGATGGTTGTGACGGTATTATCAGCCGCTATCTGGGCAGCACCTCTCTGCAACCTCAGATTCGGGTTGAATCTTTAAACAATACCATTCCAGTGATTCCACTAGAACATATCAAACAGTGGCTAGAGCGCTATACCCTGATGGCGCCTGATTCAGTTCAAGGCACCCCATACATTCTTGGAACTGCAGATCAGCGCGTACTGGCGGGCAAAGGCCAGAAAGTCTATGTACGTGGTAACGGTCTGGTCGTTGGTCAACGCTATGCCGTTTATCGTGAAGCTGAGCCTTATGTATTTACCGATGCCAATGGCAAGAAATATACTGCTGCACTCGAGCTGCAACAGGTGGCATCTGCTATTGCAGTACGTAGTGAAGGTGAGGTAACCACACTGGAGCTGACTGACAGTTATAACGCGGAGGTGCGTCGCGGTGACCGCGTACTCGCTGAATACGACCCGATGTTACCGACGCTGTTCTACCCAACCAATGCAGAAAGTATTGTGCCTGGTGGTCAGATTGTGCGTGTATTGGGGTCGATTGGTACTGCAGCACGTCATAGTGTCGTCACCCTTGACCGTGGTACGGCACATGGCGTTCAGACAGGTCATGTCTTTAGCGTAAACCAGAAAGGTGAAGTGGTGACTGATCCGAAGACTAAAGAACGGGTGCAATTGCCAGGTGAGCGTATTGGTCAGGTCATGGTCTTTAAAGCCTTCGATCAATTGAGCTATGCCTATGTGCTGGATAGCGAGCTTCCAATTAAAGTGGGTGCCGGCATTCAGCCTCCTTTGTTAGAAGACTAAGGTTGCAAAGTGGGATGATGTTGATAGATCAGCATCATCTCAATTATTTTCATTCATACCAATAATAAGAAGACGCAAAAATAGGTCTCACTATGTTGAACAGATTGTCGACATCACAAATCAATGCCATCACGCTGTGGTATTTGGTGCAACATTCCCTCACCAGCTTTTATAAAATCAGTCGGCATTATGCAGATCTTGCGGATGCAGTCCATTGTTCTCAAATCGAGACCTGGCAAAAGCTCGGCCTTCATAAAAATCATATTCAACGCCTGAAAGACTTTCAAAGCAGCGAATCTCAAACCCATTTTCAGCACAGTCTAGAACAGATTCAGTTGCACAGTGATTTTGTGCTTTTGCATACAGATGCTGAATATCCACAACAACTGAGTCATTATGAGCATAAGCCGCCAATTCTGTTCGGGCAGGGACATGCAGATCAGTTACTCCAGCCACAAATTGCAATTGTTGGCAGTCGCAAGCCAAGTCCGCACGGACAGCAAGTCGCCTATGACTTTGCCTTTTATCTGAGTGAGCAAGGTTTTTATATTAATAGTGGCTTGGCACAAGGGATTGATGAAGCAGCACATCGGGCTGCGCTACAACATCGACGAACGATTGCAGTGATGGGTACAGGGATCGAACAGACCTATCCTGCTGTACATCAAGCACTACGTCAGCAAATGATTAACCACGGTGGTACAGTTATTACTGAGTTTTTACCTTTTACCCCACCCTTGCAGCAGCATTTTCCACGGCGCAACCGAATTGTCAGCGGCTTAAGTCTTGGGGTGATTGTGGCAGAAGCCGCGTTAAAAAGTGGTTCATTGCTTACGGCACAATGGGCAGCGGAACAAGGCAAGAACATATTTGCAATTCCGGGGCATATTTACAGTGAACATCATCAAGGTTGTCATCAACTGATTCGTGAAGGTGCGATTTTAATTGACCATCCACAGCAAGTGATTGAGGATTTAGCCCTAGCAACACAGTGGCAAGCGAATGCAAATCACTTCAAAAAAGATACTTATCCTGAGCAAGAGCGCGCTATCCCGCCCCATTTAATTCATCTTTATAATCAACTCGATTGGGTCGGACAGAGTCTGGATCAGCTCAGTTTTCATTTACAACAGGAAGTATCTTCCTTAACCAGTCAACTGATGGAACTTGAGCTGCTCGGCTTGAGTACTCAACAAGCGGGCATGTATCAGCGTTGTCGTCCACTGAAATAAAGTTCACAATAGGGCTTTGTTGTTTTGTATAAGGTATTCACATGATTACTACCTCTGTTGCTGAAGCAGCAGCATGTCTTAAAGACGGACAAGTCTTGGCATATCCTACAGAGGCTGTTTGGGGCTTAGGTTGCGACCCTTATAATGAACAGGCATTTCATCAGATTTTAAAATTGAAACAGCGCCCGATTGAAAAAGGGGTGATTCTATTGGCAGCGCATATTTCACAGGTGGAACATCTGCTGCAAGATTTAACTACAGAAATGCGTGAACAAGTGATTGAATCCTGGAGCAATGACAGACCCGCTGAACGCGCCATCACCTGGCTGCTTCCCGCGCATCAGGAGATTCCGGCCTGGATTAAGGGCGATCATCCCAAAGTGGCGGTTCGCGTTACCAACCATCCACTCTGTATGGCACTGTGTCAGGCCTTTGGCGGTTTTATTGTGTCTACCAGTGCCAATCCTGCAGGATTGGAACCGGCACGTTCACTGCAAGATGCGATTCGCTACTTTGATCAGAATCTGAATTATCTGAATGGTGACTTAGGGTTAAGCCAGCAACCGAGCCGGATTATTGACGCCGTCAGTGGGGCGATTATTCGCGACTAAGTTGGTTCTCAGTCGACTCAGATATTCAAGCTCGACTAAAGTTTTAAGACAAAAAAAAGCTCAACCATATAGGGATGGTTGAGCATAAAAAAGGATGTGCATAAATCACATCCAGAGGGTTCAGAAATCTCTGGGAGTTTGATAAAACAAGGAAAAATATGTTTAATCATTCTCGATGGACGCATTATGAGAGAAAATTAGTGCAACGACAAGTACAATAAAAAACTCAATTAATACATATTTTCTATTAATACTAGGCAACTTTTAACCAAAATTCAAACTATCTTGCTCTTTCTATTCCAGTTTTAAAATAAATTAAGATTTTTATATTTATTTTCACATTTAAAAATTGGGATTTAACAGGCTATTTCAATTAAAAAACCTTGATTGTTTGCTTAATATTTAAACAATTAATATCTTGATAAACTGTTCCTTAGCTTATCACTTTGCTCTTCCCGGATATTGTGCCCATATAATTCCCAGTAAAATGATACCGCCTCCAATACTGTGATACATGGTCCAGGCTTCACCTAACCAGAGATAGGCGACTATCGCGGTAAAAACCGGCATCAGATTCATAAAAATACTGCTACGATTTGGACCGAGTTGCTGTACCGCCATCATCCAAAAAAACGGGGCTAAAATAGAAGGAAAAATTCCGGCATAAACAATACTGGCTGCATTATGGCTATTGATACTGTCCAGACCGAAGTAAAGTACCAATGGAATATGATAGAGACAGGCCATAAAAATCTGGATATACAGACTCAGCAACAGTGGAATCTGAATCTGCCATTTTTTCAGCAAGACACCATAGCAGGCATAGAAAAATACTGCGATCAGCATCAGCAAATCACCGATATAACTGTCGCCCACCGTCAAGAAATGCAACCCCTGCCCTTGGGCCATGACATACAACAGCCCAATAAAAGACAGCAGACTCCCCAGTACCGCAGCCTGTGTCGGGCGAATTTTTAAGACGAAAATACCCACAATAATGGTAAAAATAGGAATAAAGGCATTGATCAGCCCCATATTGGTCGCAGTGGTAAAGTGTGCAGAGCTATAGGCCAATCCTTGATACAGCACCATCCCCAAGGCACTCAAAACTGCAAAGTGTCCAAGATGTGGGCGAATCTCTGGCCAGGCTGCTTTGACCTTGGGCAACAGAAATGGGCTTAAAATTAGCAGTGCCAGTACCCAGCGGTAAAAACTGATACTGATGGGAGAAATATAATCCGCCACATAACGTGTCACCGTCATGTTTAAGGACCAAATAAAAACTGCAGCCAATGGCAATACCATTGCCCACCAGACTGCTTTGTGCTGCTGTGTCATACCCTCATCCATGTGTCGCTTGTCTTGTTATTTAGCGATTGCTATTTGCGCACCCTAGCATAATAGATTTTTCACATGATATTCAGGCAATTTACCGATTTAAGCCTCCTGCCTCAGCAGCTGTTACTTGTATTGAATCTAAATACCCGTTAAAACAAAGACGATTCAGTCTGAATAAACAGGAAATCTAATGACTCGCTCTGTATATGACATTCCAGTCAAAACCATTCAAGGCCCAGAAACCACCTTAAACCAGTATCAGGGCAAGGTATTGCTTGTGGTGAACGTGGCATCGAAATGTGGTCTGACTCCGCAATATGAAGGTTTGCAAAAGCTGTATAAAGACAAAAAAACGCAAGGTCTGGAAATTCTGGGCTTCCCTGCCAATAACTTTCTGGAGCAGGAACCAGGTAGCGAAGCAGAGATTCAGGAATTCTGCTCTATCAATTATCAGGTTGACTTCCCGCTCTTTGCTAAAATTTCTGTGGCGGGCGAAGACAAGCATCCGCTCTATACCACGCTGACTCAAGCTGTACCAGAGCGGATCGGTGAAGGCCCGTGGTGGAAAGATCTGGTCGATTATGGCCTGACTCCAAACCAACCGCCTGAAGTGTTATGGAACTTTGAGAAATTTCTGATCAATAAGAATGGCGAAGTGGTTGCACGTTTTGCGCCTGACATTACTGCAGATGATCCGCGAATTGTGGATGCGGTAAATGCCGAACTGGCCAAATAATTGCTAATCGCAAAGTAAGTATGTATTTACCCAATAGATACTTACTTTGTAATTTAAACACAGCGAGTTAAATACATAATGATTCATATAAATCCTATCTATAAGTCGCCCTCAACTTTTATTTTTGGCTATAGTTCGTCGCCTGTTCATCAATCTAACAGGCCTAATCTGCAACGATCCTCGGTTAGATTAACAATACACTTGAAGCAATAAACCATTGAGTAAAAGCAAGCGTATTTTCTATATCAAATGCATTCTACGCGTATGAGAAACCCGTACTGGATCAAGTGAATAGGGAGAATGTAAGCATGCATATCCAGAACTCTCCGTTTCTTAACATCATTACAGCCCAAACAATTTATTGAGTTGAAAACGTGAGTTTTATCTTTATTTTTTAAGCATTTTTAATCGAAGACGGTCTGCGCTTCAGTAAATTTGTTATAACTTTGCAACAATCTTTTTTATCTCCATAGTTTGTCCCTATATTAAATCATGAAATATTTCCACCTGCACCGAGACCCTGATTCCATGTCCAAGATTCTTGCCAATGCCGTTCTTCCTTTTGCATTATTTAGCTCAGGGATTTTACTGATGGGATGTGAACAGGCAGTTGAAGCACCCACTGAGCAAGCGGAAACTCGTAGTTCCGATCTTGACACTGCCAGCCAGCCGCAAACTGGCGCTACCGCACCAACTGAGCTTAGATCGGGCAATATGTTTTATATGGTTCGTGATGTGGCTGACTTACAGCTGAAAGCAGGCAGTTATGTGGAACAGTTGAAGCAGACTCAGACTGAGCTACAAAGTGCAGTAGAAGCCAAGGATACTCAGCAACTGCAGTCCACCGCAACCCAGTTACAACAGCAACTCAACAGCTTTAATCAGGTACTCGGCAACCTGAACTTAAAAAGTCAGGAAATTGACCAGATCCGCAGCAATATCATGAGTGCCAATCAGCAAGTCTTGGCCTCACCGCTGTTGAATGGTGACATGGATTTAAGCCAGATCGACCTGAAAAAAATTGAATCGCAGATGGTCAATGTGCAAGCTGAAATGATCAAACTGGCGGGGCTGCTGATCCAGAATCCAGAGCAAAAATCAGACAGTACGACTGAACAGGAAAATACCTAAACCTTCATCTAAGGCGATAGATCGGAAAGCATCTTCCTCAATCGCCTTATCTGCTTTACACTGTGATTTATTATAAAAACTAATTTAAATTAAAAGCTTATATCTAATAAAATAATCAGGAGTTCAATCATGTCGAATTCAGTGCTGTATTCTGTTGTTCCGGTCGAATCCCGACTTGACCTGAAAGATCCCTTTATTTTTACTGTTCACCATCAGGATCATTATCCACAAGGCAATGCCCAATTAGGGCCTGTGACAGCGCCGTATCAGCATGAATATGACATGTATTATGGCGAGCAAATTCCCGGCTTTCCGGAGCATCCGCATACCGGTTTTGAAACCATTACCATTGTCGAGCGCGGTTATGTCGACCATTTTGACTCGCTCGGAAACTCGGGACGTTATGCCGCAGGTGATGTGCAATGGCTGACCACCGGCAATGGGGTACAGCACTGCGAAATGTTTCCCTTAGTTCATCAAGATCAGGATAATCCTCTGGAGCTGTTTCAAATCTGGCTGAATTCCTCACCGGAACAGAAAAAGCAGCCGGCCGATTATAAAATGTTGTGGCGTGAACAGATTCCGCATGTATTTTCAGCCAATGCAGCCGGACCTAAAGCGGATATTCGGGTCATTTCAGGGCAGTTTAAAGATACCGAAGCACTGGATCGTCCACCCCATTCTTGGGCAGCACCTGCTGAAAACAGGGTCAATATTTACCTGATCACACTTGCGCCTGAGGCAGAGCTGATTATTCCGGCAAGTACTGCGAGCGCGACGCGTTTTTGTTATTTCTACCAAGGCAAAAGTCTGGAGCTGGAAGGACAGAAAATACAGGTCAAGCATCTGATAGAACTCAAACCAGATCAGGATATTCATCTCAAAGGTGGTTTACTGGAATCACATATTTTATGGCTAGAAGGTGAACCGATTGGTGCACCCGTGGCGATGCGCGGGCCCTTTGTGTTAAATACTCCGCAGGAACTGGATGCTGCTTTTCGCCGTTATCGTGACACCCAGTTTGGTGCTTGGCCTTGGCCAAACGCTGAACCATCATTTCCACGAGAACGACCTCGTTTTGCCAGTTATGACGGTGGTCAACGCGAAGAATATCCAGAACAAAGAAGCCACTGAATAGTGGCTTCTTTGTCGAGTCAATATTTTATTTCTTCGGGCTTTTGACCACGACCAGTTTCTTTTGCACAAATTCTTTGAAACCATCAATCGAGAGTTCATGGCCATAACCGGAGTTCTTCATCCCGCCAAATGGTAATTCCGGCGTGGTATCGGTAAACCAGTTGATCCAGATCATGCCGGTTTCCACCCGTGACGCCAGTTGTTTAGCGCGCTCAATATCTTGCGCATGGATCACGCCGCCCAGACCATAATTAGAATCATTGGCAATTTCGACAATTTCATCATCATCTTTTGCGACATAAATTTGCGCCACCGGACCAAAGAATTCTTCATACCAGGCTTCATTTTCACGCGTGATATTTTCCAGAATGGTCGGTGCATAGAAATTGCCTTGATGTTCTACGGCTTTAGCACCCGTCACCACAGTTGCACCTTGCGCTACGGCTTTTTCGACTTGTTTGGTGAGCTTTTCTAAGGCATCTTTTGAAGACAGTGGCCCTAAGGTAGTTTCCGGATTAAGCGGATCACCCATCTTTAACTGTTCAAAGGCTTTGAGCATGCCAGCCTTGAATTGTTCAGCGATTTTTTCATGCAGGATAAAGCGTTTTGCCGCAGTACAGACTTGACCGGCATTATTGACGCGCGCCTGACAGCCTAATTTAATTGCGCGTTCCAGATCTGCATCATCCAATACGATAAATACATCATTCCCGCCCAGTTCCAGCGTTGATTTTTTAAGATGTTTTCCGGCCTGTTCAGCGACTGCACTGCCCGCACCTTCTGAACCTGTGAGTGCCACACCACGTACACGTTTATCGGCAATCACGTCTTTCACCTGATCGGAACTGATAAACAGATTGGTCCAGACGCCTTTGGGTGCGCCTGCATCCAAGACCAGTTGCTCAAAGGCTTCCGCACATTGTGGCACAATGCCAGCATGTTTTGCCAGAACCGGATTACCAATGGCACAGTTCGGTGCAAAGACCCGCATCAGTTGATAAAACGGGAAGTTCCACGGTTCAACTGCCATGATAATACCCAGCGGATGATGCTCGACCCACGCTTCACCCAGATCGGTTTCATAGGACACTGGCGCTAAAAATTCTTGGGCATGATCCGCATAGTATTCGGCAATTTTGGCACAGGTTTCAATTTCACCTTCACTTTGCTTGATCAGTTTTCCCATATCCTGGGTCATAAGCTTGGCCAGTTCAGCTTTTTGCGCTCGCATGTTGGTAGCCAATTTACGCAGTACTACAATACGGGTATCGACCTGCTGTGACCATTCTGACTTTAGGATTTTTTCTGCAGTATCGAGTGCTTGTTGAATATCTTGATCGCTATGCGTTGGGTAGTCTTTCAATTTTTGATTGGTAAATGGATTAATAGATTGATAAGCCATGGTTTTCCCTTTTTTCAATTATAAGTTTTGCCTGTTCTAAACTTCTATCGCATTCAGCTATAACAAGCGAAATCTGTTCGAATCATTTAACTTATCATTGATTTTTTTATGGCGTGTGCAGGTTTACAGATTGGTTCAAAACATTACTGAGAAAGGGTAAAAGTTATATCGAGTGGTACAAAATGAAATTTGGTTAGAACATACCAATTAAAGAGCTAATTTTTCTTAAGTTGGAGATTTGGATAGCTTATAACAACTAGAAATACCAAGTTTGGATGAAGGTGTTAATCGGATTTTTCAGGTGAAAACTATGGAAAATAGAAAGTTTAGTATCCTTTAATAATAAAAATAACAAACCCAATTTTCTAATCAAGCTAGGCTTTGTTGCACAAACCTAGCATCAAAAGCTTATTCAGCAATATAATTTCAAAATGAATAAGCCTGCCTCTAAAATCTACCGTACAACCAATTGGTCATCCTATAACCGAGCCTTAATTAACCGAGGTAATATTTCCATTTGGTTTGATCCAAAGACTCAGTGGTATGCACAATCACAAGGCAAGCAAGGTCGAAATCAAACCTACTCCGATACAGCGATTCAATGCTGCTTAATGATCAAATTACTATTCCGACTCTCTTTACGTATGGTCACAGGTTTTGTTCAAAGTCTGATTAAACTCTCTGGATTAGATTGGACAGCTCCGGATTATTCCACCCTTTGTCGTAGACAAAAGCATATTGATATTGCGATTAGCTATCAAAAAAGTAGTGATGGACTGCATCTACTCGTAGACTCTACTGGTTTGAAGTTTCTTGGTGAAGGTGAATGGAAACGCAAGAAACATGGGGCTGAATATCGTCGCCAATGGCGTAAGCTTCACATTGCTATAGATGCTAAAACCCTGCAAATACGTGCAGTACAACTCACCACAAATAATGTCAGTGATTCTCAAGTACTCGAAGATTTACTTGCTCAAATTCCCTTGGATGAACCAATTGATTCTGTTTATACAGATGGTGCTTATGACACAAAGCACTGCCGACAAGTCATTTTAGATCGAGATGCACATGCGATCATTCCACCTAGAAAGAATGCAAAGCCTTGGAAGGATCAGCAAGCGAGGTCTATAGAGCGGAACGAATTATTAAAGACAGTCAAACGGCTAGGCAGATCGCTTTGGAAAAAGTGGTCTGGTTATCACCGTCGAAGTTTGGTTGAAACCAAGATGCATTGCATCAAATTATTAGGCGATAAATTAACAGCGCGGAGTTTTCCAAGTCAGGTGAATGAGATCCATGCACGCATGGCAGTCTTGAATAAATTCACAGAATTAGGTCGCCCTCATACCCAAGTTGTCTCTTAAATTTGAGTAGCTTAAGGGAACTCAGCCTTTCAAACCTTTATGCAACAAAGCCATCAAGCTAAAGTTTCTTCATCATCTTCTGGAGAATTTGGATTATGGACTTTTTTTACTAATAAACCATCTTCAGGCTTTACAGTTAAAAGAGTATGTATTCTCTTTAATATCATAAGTATATTTAGTGCTGTTAATATCAATAAAGCAGTTGTTATAGGATTAAATAGCCATTTAGAAAGATTTTCATTCATTTTTGATGGCTCTGTATAGCTCAAAAATTGTGACAAAACTAAACAAGCTAAAACTAATACTAATGAACAGATAATTGAAAAAGAGATATTGGAATACAACTCACTAAGGAGTCGCTTTCTCTTTTTAAACAAAGGGATAGTACTCTTATTACTATTCCAAATTTCAGCTTTTTCATCCAACTTAGTTTCCTGATCAAAAATCAGTACAAGTAACGAAAGCAAAAGTGCAGTAAATATCGAACCGAAACTAACCAACAATGATAATGTATCTTTTGCAAGACGTATATCAAGTAATAATGCACCTATTACTATAACAATAGGTAACCCAAAAAAACTAAACATATCCCTTTTAGTCAAGGTTTTAAGGTGCTCGGTGCAAATATTTAAAACACTAATTTTTTTACTCATTTAGTATAATTCCTTAAGGGGTTATCTCTGAAGAGAATTCTTCAGCCACCTCGAATGCCCATTTTTTGAGTTCATCAAATTCAGGGGTAGGGTTTTCTAATAATTCTTCTGGAGCCTCAATTTCACAAAGAATATTTGATACTCCATTCCCAATTCTAAATGTTCTTCTCTTCCCATTTAGTTCAAATACCGTTTTCACTTCTTTGCAATGCTCAGATAAAATTTCGACAGCTAACAGCTTTTTTGACGGCTTATCTTTTTTCTTTTTTGAGGTTAATTCAGCTAAAGTACCAAAATTCCCCCCTCTTATGGGTGGCTTAACTGTTAAGGTAAATGCATTGTTCTCCTCATAGCCTAAATCCGTAATAGTATCTGCAATATCATCTTGAGCAATAAACTTATTTAATCTGATTTCTTTCGCAACAGCTTTACTCCATTTCTTTAATGAAGTCTCATCAGACAAAGGTGTCATACTCACGAAGCAATCTAATTGAGGTCTCGTAAATGCAACAATTTCATCATGAAAGGTGGTTTTAACACCATTTCCATTAAAATTATGCAATAAAACCAAACCATGTCTCGATAATAAAGGTAATTTTATATAAAAAAAATGTTTAGTAATTTCGGCATTATCCAGCCTCCTTTTGAATTCAATATCTGAACTATTAATATCAATAATATCTTTTTCTAGACCATACTCCCCTTCCAAAAACCAGCCATATATAAATCTATTAGAATTACTAGCTTTGACATCATAAAATTTATAGACTTTCCTTCTTTTATCATCTTCAACTTTATAAAATTTATCATTATGAGTAGTAATGAATTTCTTCAATAGATCAAATAAATCTAACCCATTAATGTCATTCAACAAGCTATTGAAACCTTTTTTGATTTTTCCTTTATCATTGACTTCCAATGTCGGATTATATACTCGTAATAAATAAGGACTTATTGTGTTCATTTCTGTCTATAAAAATTCTATAAATTTTTCAAACTTAGAATAATTTACAACACATAAAAAAACCACCCTTTCGGGTGGTTTCTTCAATCTCAAACCGTCTCTTATTGAGCGCGGTTTTTGATTTTGCGGATCGTTTCCAGCTGTGCAGCAGTTTCTGCAAGAGCAGCCAATGCAGCAGCAGAATCCAAATCGCTCTTTTGATTGGCAAGCAATTGTTCAGCGTGTTTACGCGCTTCAATAATTGCCGCTTCATCCAAGTTGTCGGCACGGATTGCAGTATCTGCAAGAACCGTAACAACATGCGGTTGAACTTCTAGAACACCACCAGATACATAGATCAACTCTTCTGTACCGTTTTCCAAAATAACGCGGATCGCGCCAGGTTGGAGCAAAGTTACTAGCGGAGCGTGACCAGGCATAATACCTAACTCACCGCCAGCACCTTTAGCAATTAGCATAGTTACAGTGCCTGAGTACAAAGACTCTTGAACACTTACAACGTCACATTGCATAGTCGCCATGAGAATCTCCTAAATTAGGGAACTAATTAAAGTTTCTCAGCTTTAGCAATCACTTCGTCAATACCACCAACCATGTAGAACGCTTGTTCTGGGATGTGATCGTATTCACCAGCTAGAAGACCTTTAAAGCCACGAATCGTTTCTTTAAGAGATACTAATTTACCAGGAGCACCAGTAAATACTTCAGCTACGTGGAACGGTTGAGAGAAGAAACGCTGGATTTTACGCGCACGGTAAACAACCAGTTTATCTTCTTCAGCAAGCTCGTCCATACCAAGAATCGCGATGATGTCTTTAAGCTCTTTATAACGTTGCAATACGTTCTGTACAGAACGTGCAATTTCATAATGCTCTTGACCAACAACTAACGGATCTAATTGGCGTGAAGTTGAGTCTAGTGGATCGATCGCTGGGTAAATACCAGAAGATGCGATGTCACGGCTCAATACAACAGTTGCGTCTAAGTGAGCAAACGTTGTAGCAGGCGATGGATCTGTCAAGTCATCGGCAGGTACGTATACCGCTTGGATTGACGTAATAGAACCAGACTTAGTCGATGTAATACGTTCTTGAAGAACACCCATCTCTTCTGCAAGTGTAGGCTGGTAACCTACTGCAGATGGCATACGACCTAGAAGTGCTGATACTTCAGTACCCGCTAGTGTATAACGATAAATGTTATCTACGAACAATAGTACGTCACGGCCTTTACCGTTTTCGTCTTTCTCGTCACGGAAATATTCAGCCATAGTAAGACCAGTCAACGCTACGCGTAAACGGTTACCTGGTGGCTCGTTCATCTGACCGTAGACCATTGCTACTTTGTCTAGAACGTTAGAATCTTTCATTTCGTGATAGAAGTCATTACCTTCACGAGTACGCTCACCAACACCAGCAAACACAGATAAACCTGAGTGAGCTTTCGCGATGTTGTTGATCAATTCCATCATGTTTACAGTTTTACCAACACCGGCACCACCGAACAGACCAACTTTACCACCTTTAGCGAACGGGCATAGCAAGTCGATGACTTTAATACCAGTTTCTAAAAGGTCAGTAGAAGCTGCTTGTTCTGCATAAGAAGGTGCAGAGCGGTGAATTGGTAAACGCGCTTCAGTCGCAACAGGACCAGCTTCGTCGATCGGGCGACCAAGAACGTCCATGATACGGCCTAGAGTCGCTGTACCTACAGGTACAGA
Organism: Acinetobacter sp. YH12156; assembly: GCF_013418235.1. Lineage (NCBI taxonomy): Bacteria > Pseudomonadati > Pseudomonadota > Gammaproteobacteria > Moraxellales > Moraxellaceae > Acinetobacter > Acinetobacter sp. YH12156. Next base: position 161,083 of record NZ_VPCL01000010.1, on the reverse strand, counting down.
AATCGGCGCACCAGTGTTAACTACGTTCAAACCACGCTTAAGGCCTTCAGTAGAACCCATTGCAATAGTACGAACTACGCCATCACCAAGCTGTTGCTGAACTTCTAAAGTAGTTTCAGTACCATCTACTTGGAGAGCGTCATAGATCTTAGGAACGCTGTTGCGTTCAAACTCGACGTCGATAACCGCGCCGATGATCTGAATGATACGACCGCTATTCATTGCTGTCTCCTCAATTCAAAATAATGTTAAACGGCAGCGGCACCACCAACGATCTCAGAAATTTCCTGAGTAATCGCGGCTTGACGCAGCTTGTTATAAATAAGTTGCAGGCTCTTAATGATCTCACCTGCGTTGTCTGTCGCTGCTTTCATAGCGACCATACGTGCAGACTGCTCACATGCGATGTTTTCAATCACACCTTGATACACCACAGACTCGATATAGCGAACCAACAAGCCATTTAAAAGCTCTTCAGCTTCAGGCTCGTAGATATAATCCCAACCGTATTGACGGTTAAGAGTCTTGTCTTCTTCAGCAGCAGCCAAAGGAACAAGTTGTTCGATCTTTTGATTTTGAGTCATGGCATTGACAAAGCCGTTTGACACTAGATAAATACGATCTAACTCGCCTTTATCATAAGCATCCAACATCACCTGTACAGAACCAGATAACTGCTCAAGACTCGGAGTATCACCGACTTGCGTCGTCGCCCCAAGCACTTTACCGCCGTAGTTTTTAAAAAACGAAACCGCTTTTTGACCAATTAAAGCAAATTGAACTTCAATTGACTGCTCTTGTTGCTGTTGAACGTGTTTTACCACTTTCTTGAACAGGTTAATGTTCAAACCACCAGCAAGGCCGCGATCTGAAGACACAATGATATAGCCAACGCGCTTAACCGGGCGTTCAACCATATAACGGTGTTTGTATTCAGGGTTCGCTTGGACCAAATGAGCAATTACACGGTGCATATTTTCGGCATACGGACGGCCTTGAGCCATGCGCTCTTGCGCACGACGCATCTTAGAAGCTGCTACCATTTGCATCGCTCGAGTAATCTTTTGCGTGCTCTTGATACTAGCTACTTTGGCGCGAATTTCTTTTAAATTTGCCATACGCTTAACCTAGTATTCGAAAGCCCTTGCGAGCTTCCGAAGGTTGATTCCGTGAACCAAACCAACACTAATCTAGCAAGTTGCTAAATTAGTAAGTTTGAGTCGCTTTAAAGCTTTCAATACCTGCTTTGATTGCAGCTTCGATGTCTTTGTTGTAATCACCAGAGGCATCGATTTGTTGCATTAACGCAGCATGTTCTGAACGGAAGTAAGAAATTAACGCAGCATCAAAGTCTACGATTTTCTTAACGTCTACGTCAGCCATGTAGCCTTCGTTAGATGCATAAATTGAAACAGCCTGGTCAGCAATTGAGTATGGAGCATATTGTTTTTGCTTCATTAACTCAGTTACACGTTGACCATGTTCAAGTTGCTTACGAGTTGCTTCGTCAAGATCAGAAGCGAACTGAGCAAATGCTGCCAATTCACGGTATTGCGCCAAAGCAGTACGGATACCACCAGACAATTTCTTGATGATCTTGGTTTGCGCTGAACCACCAACACGAGATACAGAGATACCCGCGTTCACAGCAGGACGAATACCTGCGTTGAATAATGATGTTTCAAGGAAGATCTGACCATCAGTAATCGAAATTACGTTGGTTGGTACGAATGCAGATACGTCACCCGCTTGAGTTTCAATAATCGGCAATGCAGTTAATGAACCAGTTTGGCCTTTAACTTCACCGTTAGTGAATTTCTCAACGTAGTCAGCAGATACACGAGAAGCACGTTCAAGTAGACGCGAGTGTAGATAGAACACGTCACCTGGATAAGCTTCACGACCTGGTGGACGGCGTAAAAGCAATGAAATTTGACGATACGCAACAGCTTGCTTAGACAAGTCATCATAAATGATTAACGCATCTTCACCACGGTCACGGTAGTATTCACCCATTGTACAGCCAGAGTACGGAGCCAAATACAGCATTGCTGCTGGATCAGATGCACCTGCTGCGACAACAGTGGTGTACGCCATAGCGCCAGTTTCTTCCAGCTTGCGTACTACGTTAGCGATAGTCGATTGTTTTTGACCAATTGCTACGTATACACATTTAATGCCAGAGTTTTTCTGAGCGATGATCGCGTCGATCGCCATTGCTGTTTTACCAGTTTGACGGTCACCAATGATCAACTCACGCTGACCACGGCCTACAGGGATCATTGTATCTACTGATTTATAACCAGTTTGTACAGGTTGATCCACTGACTGACGCCAAATTACGCCTGGTGCTACTTTTTCAACAGCATCAGTTAATTTAGCATCGATCGGGCCTTTACCATCAATCGGGTTACCCAAAGCATCGACTACACGGCCTAAAAGTTCTGGACCAACCGGAACTTCTAATACACGACCTGTGCAACGCGCTTTTTGACCTTCTTGAAGGCTTAAGTAGTTACCTAAAACAACGACGCCCACTGAATCCTGTTCTAGGTTCAGTGCCATACCATAAAGGCCGCCGTCGAATTCGATCATTTCACCGTACATTGCATCAGCAAGGCCGTGAATACGCACAATACCGTCGGAAACCATAACAATGGTCCCTTCGTTCTTAGCGGTTGCGCTGGTGTCCAGATCGCCGATACGCTGTTTAATGAGCGCACTGATCTCGGATGGATTCAGTTGTTGCATTGCGCTATACCTCAATCTTTTTAAAGTTCAGTCTTCTTATTTCTTAAGCAAGAAGACGAGTACGCATTTTCTCAAGCTTGTTAAGCGCAGAATCATCTATCACTTGGTCGCCTGCACGAATAACTACACCAGCAATAAGCTCTGGTTTCACTTCTACAGAAACACTTACTGCAGCTTCGAATTTCTTCTCTAATGCATGCGTCAGTAATTGTTCCTGAACAGAAGTTAATGGGAATGCTGATTCAATCACAACATCCACAGTATTGTTATTCTGTGATTTGAGCTGTTCATATTCTGCAGCAATTTCAGGAAGAAGCGTCAAACGGTTGTTTTCAGCAAGCAATGTCAGGAAGTTAGACACTGCTGCAGTTTGGTCTTCACCTAAAACTTTGGCAAAAAGAGACACCTGCTCAGCAGGTGTAAGCTCCGGGCGATTTAGATAAGCTGAAAATGCTTCGTCTTGCACCGCAGCACTGAGCAATTCAAGTGCAGTTGACCAAGAGTCAGTTGCACCCTGCTCAGAAGCGTAAACAAATGCTGCTTTTGCATAAGGGCGTGCTAACGTCAAGAGTTCAGCCATAATCTGCCTCTCTTAAAGTTTAGCAGCCAGCTGAGTCAGCATGGCATTGTGAGCTTCTGCATCAACTTGCTGGCTAAGAATTTTCTCAGCACCAGTCACTGCAAGAGCAGCCACTTGTTGACGCAATTCTTCGCGAGCAGAATTGATTTCGGTATCAACAGCTTCTTTCGCTTGTTGACGAATACGCTCACCTTCAGCAGATGCTTGAGTACGCGCTTCTTCTACCAACTGTGCTGCACGACGGTTCGCTTGTTCGATCAATTGAGCCGCTTGTGCTTTTGCCGTGTCCAGTTCAGCTTTCACTTGTGCTTGCGCATCTGCAAGGTCAGCTTTCGCTTTTTCAGCAGCATTTAAGCCATCAGCGATACGACGCTGACGTTCACTAATCGCATTGATTAGTGGTGGCCATACAAACTTCATGCAGAACGCGACAAAAATCGCAAACGCAATCGCTTGGCCAAACAATGTGAGGTTGATATTCATTGCAAATTCCTCAAATAGTGAATTTCGGAATTAAGCTGATTAACCTACAAATGGATTAGCGAAGATGAAGAACAAGCCAATACCAACACCGATCATAGGCACAGCATCAAGAAGACCTGCGATTAAGAACATACGAGTTTGAAGTTGCGGAGCCAATTCTGGTTGACGAGCAACAGCTTCAAGGAAACGGCCGCCTAGAAGACCAAAACCAATCGCAGTACCTAAAGCACCGAAAGCGATCAAGATAGCAGATGCAATTGCAACTAGACCTAAAGTGAGTTCCATGATAATTCCTCAGAGGTTAGGTTTTATACCAAATTAAGTTAAAAAATTGTGTGCCCAACCATCCGTTGACAGTTAGGCAATACCATTAATGCTTTTCGCTTGCCATACTCATGTACACGATAGTCAACATCATGAAAATGAATGCTTGTAGCGTAATAATCAAAATGTGGAAAATCGCCCAAGGCACAGACAACGCCCACTGGATCCAGAACGGTAATAACGCGATAAGAATGAAGATTAACTCACCCGCATACATGTTACCGAACAGTCGTAGAGCCAATGAAACTGGTCGCGCCAAGAAAGTGGTCAATTCCAACAATAAGTTGAATGGAATCAAAAGCACTTTAGCAACTGGGTTACTTGGGTTAAATGGGTTAAGTGCTAACTCACCAACGAAGCCGCCAACACCTTTCTCACGAATACTATAGAAAATGATCAAGAAGAATACAGAAATAGACATACCGAGGGTAACGTTTGGATCTGTAGTCGGAACAATTTTAAAGTAAACCTGATGAGGGTCTACACCCAGCATAGAAGCAATCGCGTGTTGAGCTACATAAGGAATAAAGTCAACAGGGATCAAATCCATCAAGTTCATGAGGAAAATCCACACGAAAATGGTTAAAGCTAAGGGTGCAATTAATCGAGACTTCCCGTGGAAGGTATCACGTACACTTGAATCTACAAACTCGATAATCATTTCAATTGCAGACTGGAACTTGGTAGGAACACCAGCATTAGCCGCTTTCGCAACCAACCAGAATAACAAACAGAAAATCAGACCCAGTCCGATAGACCAACCCATTGAATCCAAGTGAATAGCAGTGAACCCCATCTGTTGAGCTTCAGCACCGCTCTCGGCCAATTTCCATGTACCATCTGGCATTTTGCCATAGGTCATGTTGGTCAAGTGATGCTTGATATACTCGGTCGAAGTAAGGGCATGTTCTTCAGCAGCCATAAATCACACCTGGTCAATGTCAAAAAACTAATAGAACAAACGAATATCGCGTGCTGCTTGATATCTCGCCTGCTCCTGAAAAACTTTTCAATTTCTTGTTGTGTCTATACTCATTTTTGTAGACGTGACGCCCAAAACGGAGCGACCCACGACATGGCTTGAACAAGTATAAAACCACAAAACAACGCCACCGCTGACAACGGTTCGACATTGCTTAAAATTAAAATGAAACCAACAATCACAATTGCAAACTTTCCCATTAAGCCTTTATACATGTTCGAAAGAACTTGTTTAGACGCGCGGGCTCCTGCTGCTCGAAACGATTGCCACGAAAAATAACAAGTCGCGAGCCAACAAACGAGCGCACCTAATGCTGCACTCAGGGCTGCGGTTGAGTCTTTCACGACCCAGCCGATCAAGGCTGAAACAGGGATCATACAGGCTTGCAGGAGGACCAAAGCTTTCGCTAATCGTCGGTCAATCAAGCGACTAGTTCGGCTCATTATTTATTCACTCACAGCAATCATGCTTGACAAGTTTAACAGGTGATTATTTTTAATCGCAGGCATTATAGAGTTACACCCCTGAACATGCAATCTTTTCCCGACCTTAGTCGTGTTTTTTTAAATCGGGGCAATGCTGTTAAACTAATCAAAATCTGTCTATTTTTTAAATCATTAGCGTGCATTTAATACGCACTTCTGGGTTTCTGCTGCTAATTGCTGCCAGGCTTGCACAAAGTCCCCTGCCCCGCTCATGCTTTCATCGACATGCTGAAACACTACCGGTTTCAGTTTTCGGTACTGATTTTCACTGGCATGACCTTCGGCCAGAAGGCACATTTTAGGCTGTGGGCGATGATCCTGTAAGAACTTGATTTGTGCCACAGTTGGCGAGACATGTGGATCATCGGTCAGTGCGCCCATGAACTTCAGATTCAAGGGACGTTCCAGATATTGATAGGCATCATGATACGACCAGTAAGCTTTGGCTTTAGTGCTGGAGCTATAACGCTGGGCCGTCGCAAACATGCTTTGCGCAAAGTCGCGTGCATTTTTCCAGTACAGTTCACGGTTCTCCGGCAATTGTTGCGAACGCAGCGCCGCAATAAAGAAGCCAATCCTTACGGCATTGTTTGGATCGAGCCAGACATGCGTATCTACCGTATTTTTTAAGGCCTCACCACGCGGGTTACGCATCGGCAATGTGGTCAAAATACCGGACTCTAAAATAGCGATACCTTTATGACTGTCATTCAGCACTTTGGCCAGCGGTGCCTCATGCGCCTGACCCAACCAGATCACCAGACCGGCATCCTGAATGATTTTACGATGTGCCGGGGTCAGACTGACATCATGTCCGCTCTGATTGGCTAGTAATAAAGTCGGCTGTTCCACGCCCTGGGTAATTTTCTTGGCAATCAGATAGATCGGCTGAGTCGAGACCACCAGACTTTGTGACCAACTGAGTGTGCTGAACAAAGCCAAAAGACCCATTGCAAGGAGACGGAACATGAGTAGAAATCACTTAAAAACGAGAAAATTAGTGAGTGTTATAATATAACAAAAATACAAAAATACCTATGCCCAATCGAAACTCTGAACGCTTCATGTTAAGATTTGAAATCTATTAATTTTCAGTTTCGCACTTGAGGTGAACTATGGGTTCTTGTTCGCACGAACACCACAACGCATTGCACGGCGTGCACGACCATCCCAATGTCGCACAACGTCTTGCTGAAGCGGAAAGTCTTTGTGCAGCAACAGGCGCACGCCTTACCCCTTTGCGTAAAGAAGTGCTGGAACTCATTTTAAATGCGACTGGCCCGATGGGGGCTTATGATTTACTGGCACAAATGAAAAATGCCAGTGATCGTCCTGCGGCGCCACCTACGGTATACCGAACTCTGGATTTTTTATTGGGTAAAGGGCTGATTCACCGCCTGACCTCGATCAATGCCTATATTCCTTGTTGCCATCCACGTGAAGGGCATCAGGCGGCTTTTTTAATCTGTACCGAATGTAAAGCGGTGACAGAAGCATCAGCGCAAGGTCTGCTTGACCAACTTGATGCACTTGCAAGCTCGGATGACTTTAGCGCACATCACAGCATTATTGAAATTTCAGGAATCTGTCAGCAGTGTCGCAACAAAGCTTAAGTGCCTCTCCCCTGATCCAGCTCTCCCAGATCTGGGTCAAGATTGATGAGCGTGATATTTTAAAAGCCATTGATTTTTCATTGCAAGAAAAAGAGATTGTCACGCTGATTGGCCCGAATGGTGCAGGCAAGTCGACTTTAATTAAAGTCATGCTCGGCATCTTGAAACCGCAATCTGGTGAGATCAAAACTGCACGTAAACTGAAATTCTCTTATGTGCCGCAAAAATTCAATCCATCGCATAGCTTGCCGCTGCGGGTCAAAGATTTACTGGCGCTGGAAAAATGTCCATCCAAAATCAAAACTGAAATTATTCGCGATACTGGCATTAGTAAACTGCAAGATTCCAAAGTTCAGCAACTCTCAGGCGGTGAGCGTCAGCGGGTGCTCTTGGCACGGGCCTTATTACGCCAGCCCGATATTCTGGTACTGGATGAACCGATGCAAGGTCTGGACATTCAATCCGAAGCTGAACTGTATGAATATGTGCGTAACTTGCCGGAAAAATATGGCTGTGCCGTATTAATGGTGTCACATGACCTGCAATGGGTGATGCAAGGTACGACTCGGGTGGTGTGTCTAAATAAGCATATTTGTTGTAGCGGTCTGCCGGAAAGCGTACAGCAGCATCCAGAATATCAGGCAATCTTTGGCACCAACCGGGTGTTTTATCAGCATCATCATGATCATTGTGCGCATGGCGATTCTGCTATGCCGTGTCAGCATGATACGCGCCCTCATATTCACCCCGAGCCGGAAGCTTAAACCATGATGGATTGGTTACAACTCCTTTTACCTGCATGGATTATGGGCACGCTACTGGTGTTTCTGACGGCACCGCTAGGCTGCTTGATGCTGTGGCGTCGTATGTCATTTTTTGCTGATACTATGGCACATGGTACTTTACTGGGTGTTGCGATTGCAGGCGCCTTAAGTCTACCGCTGTGGATGGGCGTGACCTTCTTGGCATTATTGCTGGTTGCCATTCTGTGGGTGCTACATGATCCCCGCCTCCCCAATGATGCCCTGCTTGCACTGTGTTCAGCGACCTTACTTTGCTCGGGTTTATTGTTTATTCAACATTTACCAAGTTTAAGACCTGAACTGCTCAGCTATTTATTCGGTGATCTACTGACCATTTCCTGGACGGACTTGCCCACGTTCGCCATTGTGATCATTCTGGCCTTAGGTGTTTTATATAAAAGCTGGCAAGCCCAGATTCAGATCGCGATTGATCCGGATATGGCGGTCAGTGAAGGGGTAAATGCCAAATGGCAACGCCTGATCTTTATGTTATTGCTTGCGCTATTTACTGTACTGGCTTTACGCGCGGTCGGTTCCCTATTGATGGGTGCATTGTTAGTTATTCCTGCTCTGACTGCTCGCCTTCTGGCAAACTCTCCACGCCAAATGGTGATCTGGGCATTCGTGATTGCACAGATTGGTGTGACAGTAGGCCTCTGGTCGAGCGCAGGCCTTAATACTTCAACTGGGCTGACCATTGTGCTGACCATGGCAGTGTTATTTGCAATGATGTTTATCTTTCAAAAATTTAAAAAGCTGAGCTAGGACATGGGGACTAAACGCTACTTTGTGAGTGCCTGTTTGCTCGGTCAAAAAGTTCGTTACGATGGCAAGGATTGCCTTGTCAAAGAAGTGCTCGAATCTTTAGTTCCAAATCAATATATCAGTCTGTGTCCTGAAATCTCAGGTGGACTACCGATTCCACGTCCACCTGCCGAAATTCAAAATGGTTCAGGCTTAGATGTACTTGCGCAAAAATCTTTAGTTATAGATATTCTAGGCAATGATGTTTCTCAAGCTTTTATACAAGGTGCATATCTCGCTTTAAAAGTTGCGCAAGACTTTCACGCCACACATGCAATTCTTAAAGCCCACAGTCCCTCTTGTGGTAGTGATTTGATTTATAACGGATCATTTTCAGGACATAAAATTCAGGGTGATGGTGTTACCGCTGCACTCTTTAAACAGCATAGCATTGTTGTGATGACTGAACATGAATTCTTGGCGCAATTATCACAGACTATTCTTTAATTTATAAAAGCGAAATTCAGGATTAAACAGCCCAATCAAAAATAAAATCGTGAATGCAATCCAAAAGAACCACGCCATCATAATTACCTGATCTTTCGTCCATTCTTCAGATTGAGATGTGTTAAACACAAACCATGTTTTCCAGCCTCTAATATATGCTGCCCCGCCCCACGAAATAATCCACTTGGTTAAAATGCAGTGTAAGACATAGATCAAAATCCATAATGGCGTTGACATGCTGCTTCGCCTATTGTTGTTTTCATACGATCAAACCAGATGAAATATGCTTAAAAATCAATTAATAGACTTAAAAATGTATTCCATACTGTTATTGATGTACCAAGCTTAATAAGCTCGCAGCACAAGCAAACAGCACTGCAAAACTACGGTTCATAATTTTCTGTTGTTTTGGTGACTTGAGCAATCGTAAAACTTTTGCAGCAAGCCCCGTGTAGCCCGCCATCACAATCAGATCAATCGTGATCATGGTCAGCGCCATAATCACATACTGAATCCATTGTGGTTTGGATAAATCCAGAAATTGTGGCAATACAGCCAGTAAAAACACAATGGCTTTGGGATTACTCATATTCACCAAAAAACCATATAAAATCAGTTTTCCCGCAGATTTACGTGCCAATTCATGTTTAATTTCGATGGATTGTAGTGGCGCTTTCCACTGTAAAATAGCCAAATATAATAAATAGCCCACACCAAACCATTTTACCACCAAAAATGCCCATGGCGTGGTCGCAAACAGCACCCCCACTCCGGCTGCCACCACTGCAATCTGCACCAGTAATGCCAGTTGCAGACCCAGTGCATTCCAGTAGCCATGTCGAAAACCATAATTCAGCCCACTCGACATCGAGGCAATTGCTCCTGCACCGGGTGAAACACTAATCACCCAACAGGCCAGCATATAGGCAAACCACATTTGGTAGGACATGAACATTCAACTCTGGAAAACTTGCACAATATTATAGGACTTATCCAATAGGTTCAGGCTAAAAAATTGCTTAAATATAAGGCGCTGCACTGTTCACTCTGCAGAGCTTCAGGCACAATATGTGCATTAAAAAACAGGATTTATCATTACAGGAGCCATGAATGACAGCCCAATCGGTAATCTTGCCCCTCCCCTCAGATCATGCTCGCTTTATTGTATTGCGTCTTAAAGACTTAAATATTGAAGCACTCAAAGAAAAATTAGAACATCTTTTTACTTCTCGTGATCGTCTGATTACGCAACATCCTCAAGCACAAATTAAAACAGCGGTCGCTTTTGGTCCTGAGCTTTGGTCAAGACTTTATTCACAAAGCCCTGCGGGTTTCAAACAGCTTGAACCGATTCAGGGTTCATTTGCAATGCCGGTTGTTCCGGCAGATATTCTGATTCATATTGCCAGTGCACGGGCGGATATCTGTTTTGCGCTGAGTCAGGCTTTTTTTGAAGGGATTCAGGATCAGGTTGAAGTTCTGGATGAACGTGTCTGCTTTCGCTATTTTGATGGCCGTGATGTGACAGGCTTTATTGATGGCACTGAAAATCCGCAATTCCCAGATGATCGTGCTGAGGTGGCATTACTCGGTGAAGATACGGGCATTTTCCAGGATAGTTCATTTATTTTTGCCCAGCGTTATGCGCATGATCTGGAAAAGTGGAAAAAGCTGAAAGTCGATACTCAAGAGCAAGTGATGGGTCGTACCAAACTGGAATCGATTGAACTGGAGGATGAGGTTAAACCGGCAAATGCTCACGTTGCACGTACTGTAGTGGAAGATGAAGAAGGCGAAGAAATGGAGATTCTCCGTCATTCTTTGCCTTATGGTGATGGCCGTGGTGACCAAGGTCTATTCTTCATTGCCTATACCAAAGATTTAACTATTATTGATGCAATGTTAGAGCGTATGTTTGGTACGTCTGGCGATGGGATCCATGATCGCTTGCTACACTTCGTCACTCCACTAGATGGAGCATATTACTTTGCACCGAGTGAAGAGTTGTTGGAAGAAGTTTTGGAAGGGTGATTTAAGAAGCCGACGGAAGTCGGCTTTTTTTATGAACTAAAGTGTTTTATTTAATTAAAGAAAAAAATCAGGCTATTTCATAATAGTTTAACTACACTCTTTTAAAGTTTTTTTATTAATATACTTTAAATATCCATTTAACTCTTTATTTAGTTGATCTAAATTTTCATTTTTTCTATTTTTTTCATAGTTCAATCTATTTATTTTTTTAGAACCCTCTCCATCTAAGAAATTATAACTATAATTTATTCTGTAACCTTCTAATATTTTAGCATTAGAAAAATATAAAATAGTTTCCGTACCATACACCCCTGAATCACCATCTATTTTAGATACAATTATACATTTAGCCTTGCTAACTTTATAAATACTTATCTCATTATTAAAGATAGGCCCTCCATTCTCTACTTCATAATCAATATTAAATCCTTGTAGTTTTTTAAATTTATTATTAATTTCATAGCCTGTATGCTTATAATATAAATAATTTTTAGCAGTACAACTACTAGACAGAAAAAAAATACACACTAATAAAAAAATGGGCTTCATACACAGATATCCTGATTATTAAAATTCCAATTTTTTATAATTACTTACACCAATTTCTAATAACTTTGGTTTTAAATCACGCCAAGTTTTTCCATTAGGATGTAATTCATAATGGGGATTGTCTATTATAGTCTTCCACCTCCCTCCCCAAACCAACCCCAATTCCTCCCCTATAGGCCCTAATTTTTTGTGATCACTCTCTGTTTGTTTTGTTCTGTCTTCTATACTTAATTCTTTATTAAAAAGAACGATTTCGCCATCTCGGACAGAGTATAGATCTATTGCAAGACCATATTGATGATAACTGCTCAATCCTTTAGCCTTTGTATTAGCGCTTGATAACGCATCTTGCGCAGAGGGACTTCTATAACCATCTGTAATCACCCAGCATATACCTAGTTTTTGATACCCTGTATTAATTAATTTAATAATATAAGGTTGATAAACCGAATGAAGCTCAGCTATTCGAGCTAATGTTCTCTTATAATATTTTTCTCTTCCACATGCTTGTGGCAATAAACCATTTTTATTGACAGGTAGCGGCGATTCAACCTTAGCTACAGGCGTTTTTTCTTTATTTTCAGAGGCATTTTGTTTAACTATGGGGGGAGTTAAAGAACTATCTTCTCCTTTCTTCTCTGCTTGAGGTTTAGTTGAAATAGAAGTAACTTTACGATCATAAACTTTTAGTTTTTGATTTGGACTGATTTTATCACTACTTAAATTATTAAGCTTTCTAATTTCATCTGGAGAGTTTCTTGTAAGCTTAGCAATCAATGATAAAGTATCACTCTTCTGAACAACTATAACCTTCGTTTTTTCTTGCTTCCTTGATGCTGGTACTTCTAGCTTAGATTTACTTTCAGATGCTAAAACAGTTACTTCAGTTTTTTTAAGAGGAATCTTAAGTACTTGTCCTGGATGGATATCTGTATCACTTTTTAGATTATTTATCCTACTCAACTCCGCTGTAGTTGTATGGTTATCAGCTGCAATCCGGGATAAATAATCACCTTCAGCGACTATATATGTTGATCTTAAATATGTACCTGTTGCTACATCCCTGGCTGAGAGGTTTAAACCTTTCAGAAGTACTTTAGGGCTACGAACAATAAAGACTACCTTTTCACCAATAAGTTCTATTTTAACCTTAGATTTATATTGGCCCGATGTAATACTTTTTATTTTTACATCAATAGTAGTGCCAACTGGCCGCCTAATCCATACAGATTCGCCGCTTGCAGGTGTAACATAATCAGAAATTAGCGTTGAACCTACCCAGAGTTGATGAACTAAACCATTGATGGGTTGGTCAAGAGCATCTAAAAATTTAATATTTGCAAGACAGTTCATAATTATTCCTCATTTTCCTCATCTTGATCTTGCCCACAAGAACTACAAATATGATCTATTTCTTCTAAATTTTCATCATCGACAAGCACAGTCCATTTATCTTCTGTACCAATGAGAATGTCGTAACCTTCGTTATTATAATTACTCATACGTTGAGTTCGACCATGTTGATCAAGTGTGCCTAATACATAGGTATTATTTCTATTATTGATTAATTTATATTTAACATCCTTAAAATCAGCCTCATAGAAAAGATTATAAAAATCCCATTTATTTGTGAAAGTCTTAATATCTTGAATTATAGGTAAATTGGGTATTTCAGCTTTAGCGGTCGCTCCACCTTCAAACAAATGCTGCCCCGCTTTACATTCAAACTTTCCACCAGTTGTGATACATACTCCACTGCTATTAATCTTTATTTGAGACCCTCCCGCGGTTAGCAGGATCTCTTTCGGACTGGTGATCTCAATCTTGTCTTCAGTTGAAATCAGCTTAATCACCTTCCGTGCAATTGCTTCGATGGCATCATCTTGGGCCTGTATTTCAATTTTACCTTTGCCTGCATATAAGCGTGCTCCGTTCTGAGCAGCAAATAGGCTGATCTTGTGCTGCGCATGTGCAATCAGAGACTGTTGAGTCGATAGATGGATACTTTCCCCTGCACTGTAATTTATCTGCTGGTCTGCAGATAAATGCATATTTTCATTTGTACTCAGCGCAATCGAATGTGGTGCCGTTAATACCATAACAGCCTGTTTAAATGCAGTGGCTTTGCTCACATCTTCAGTTTCTAGTTGATTCAGAAATTGTTTTAAGCTATTAAAAAGCTCAAGCGGATCAGTTTGCTGAGCTTCTGCCATGTCACTCAGAACTTTGGTGTTATTCAGATTTGATTCCATCTGGTTCTTGGTAGGCTTAGCATCCAGGTGATTACCTGCTGCTGTATCTTGCGAATAGGTCGAAATCAGTAAGCCTTGCCCTGCTCGTACCACCCCCCACTGATCTGTCCTAAGTTCAAACCCTTCCCCACGACCTTCACTCGATTCTGTTTCTTTAGGATGACTGAGATTTCCTAAATTCAACTGGCTAGCACCATGACTACTGTGTAACTGTGCACTAATCTGATCCGTCGTATCATCAAAACGCAGCTGGTTGAAACCCTCACCCTCTACTTCTTGGGAACGGATCCCACTGAGTTTTCTGGTGGCTGGTAATTGTCCCTTCGCATCAAACATCACTGGATGTCGTTCTGCTTCGTGAATCCGTCCCATAACAAAGGGCCGATCGATATCGCCTTCAAAAAAATCAATCACCACCATTTCACCAACTCGTGGATGCAATCTGACTCCATAACCTTCACCAGCCCAAGGGGTTAATACATCAATCCAGGCCGAATCGCTATCATTGTCATTGCTGCCTGCACCGGCATCATGTTGATGGTCATCGCTTCGGGTAAATAGAAAACGAATTTTCACTCTTCCCCAAGCATCGACATGGATTGTTTCACCTTCAGGCCCGACCACTCGAGCTCGCTGCGGATATGCAGCGGGGCGATGTACAAAAGGCTGATATTCAGGTACGACCGGAATGTCACGGCGGACGATATACAACTCATTGGCCTGCCGTTCTTCCTCCGAAATTTGCCAATCACTTTGACCGAGCAAGCTGTCTAGCTGCAATAAAATATCTTTAGGTAAATTATTCTGGTTATAGAAGCGTTTACCCAAAATCAAAAATTCACGCTCATGCACGGGATGCTGATCAATTTCAGCATGCTGTTTTAATTCAAACCAATACCCGACCTGAGCATCACGTACACTGCTGCTGGCTTTAAAATATTTGGATTGCAGCGCATGATAATGATTGAGCTGCTGATTCAGTCGTTCCAGTTGTGCCGTACCAGATGCCGTCACCTGATCCTCGGCATTCAAATCACCTGTCCAGGCCGGACTAATGTTCCAGGCATCCTCAAGATTCAGACTGGCCGTATCCTGCACGCTACTTTGCTGATGAGTATTTAATAAGGACTGGCTTTGATCCTGCGCAAGGTGCTGCGCTTGCCAGCGCTGGGTATGGGTACTGTTGGAATTAAGCTGACGTACGGCAATCAGACTGGTCAGCGTATCAAACTGCTCGGTGGCATGACTGCGATGGAAGCGGATTGAACGGCGTTTTAAAGCTGAAAAGGCTTGAGAATGATCGATTAAACGCAGGATCTGCGGCTGAATCTCAGTAGCGGACACCGGAACAATGGAGTGCTTTTCATCAACCAGCCAGTTTATTCCTTCACTACGCCATAAACGTGTTAAAAAATCATAATCCGACTCATTGGACTGCATCACAAAAGGGCGTACATCGTAATCCCGATTTAATCCGGTCAAGTCCAGACTAAGACTGGCTGCAAATAATGCACTTCTGCTTTGCCATTCACTAAATAATATTTCACTGATTTTGCGCACGCTCTTATTCATAAACACCCGACTATTACGGCGTTTGTGCCAGAGTGCAGTAGCATCCTGCATGGTCAGTTTATACAGACTCAAGGCACCGTCGCTGTGTCCCTGACTGGCTGCGGTAATAATGCCACTGGTTCGAAAAAGTTCGCCACGATCTGTTACCTGATCTACTGCCACCTGACAGCCTATAAATTGCTTTAAAGCAAGATTGGCCTGCGTAGAAAGGCAGATCAGTTCTGCCTGCAGACCCTGATTAATCTGATGCTGGCCATCAATCCGCTGAATCAGGACCTGATGATTTAAGAGCAGATGTGAAAACTGCAGATGCAGCGCACGATGCTGCCGGTTCAGCCCAAGTTGCTCCAGTAGCAGATGAATATGTTTTGGCATTTTATAGTTATAGTTTTAAGCATTATTATTGTGGAGCAAATTCTAGGAAAAGTTGTCCATTTCGTCCAGCTCAGTGTGCATTTCACATAATTAGGCATTTGATTTTCAGTAATTCAATTGCACCTATTCAATAAATCTCTGAAAAATAGAAGTAAAAATAATGCCAAATATTTCAGAATTTTCTGATTATCCAGAGTAGAACTTGCTGCTACACTGGATTCAATCTTATTTTCAAGGCCAAGGACATGCTGGAATTCCCCTCTAAACTGCCTGATCTAGGCATCACGATTTTTAGCACCATGTCGGCCCTGGCACAAAAACTCGGCGCATTGAACCTTTCACAGGGATTTCCAGACTTTCCTGCGCCACCGGCATTGATTGAGGCTTTGAGCCGGGCCAGTCATAACGGATTTAACCAGTATGCGCCTGGAGATGGCTTGCCGATATTGCGTGGGCTGGTGGCCGATCTGTATCGACAGCGCGATCAGCTGAGCATTGACCCGCTAGAAGAGATCACGATTACTTCCGGCGCCACAATTGCGATTTTTTGTGCGATTCAGGCCACAGTTCGTGCGGGTGATGAAGTGATTATTTTCGATCCGAGCTATGACAGTTATGCACCTGCAATACAGCTGGCTGGTGCAACCCCCGTACATATTGCATTACAGCATCCAGAGTTTTCTGTGGACTGGAGTCAGGTGAAAGATGCCATCAATGACCATACCCGCATGATTGTGGTCAACACTCCTCACAATCCCAGCGGTAGTGTCTGGTCCAGAGCAGACTGGCAGCATCTGATTGAGCTGATCCGTGAGCGCAATATTGTGGTGTTATCCGATGAAGTCTATGAACATCTGGTTTTTGACGGCGTTCAGCACCATTCAGCCTGGTCATTTCCTGAACTGCGCGAGCGTAGCTTCGTGATCGGTTCTTTTGGTAAAACCTTTCATGTCACCGGCTGGAAAACCGGTTTTTGTATTGCGGCACCGCCACTCATGAAAATGTTCAGACAGATTTATCAGTTTGCCAGCTTCTGTGGCGTGACTCCGATTCAGGTGGCTTTGGCGGAATACATGCAACAGCATCCTGAACATATACGCGAACTTTCACGGTTCTATCAAAACAAACGTGATCTATTTAATTCATCAATTGAAACATCACGTTTTAAATGGACGCCCTCTCAAGGAACTTATTTCCAGAATCTCGATTATTCGGCTATCCGGCCTGATTTAAATGATGTAGAGATATGTCATTTTCTGGCAGAGCAACACGGGATCGTGGCAATTCCAGTCTCTGTGTTCTACCAGCAACCGCCTGCCGATTTACGTCTGCTCAGGTTCTGTTTTGCAAAAAAAGAACAGACCCTGATTCAGGCAGGTCAAATTCTTTCAAAGGTTTAATTCAAATTTTAACTAAAATTCTTATAAAATAAATGCCTTAGTTACTTAAAAGCTAAGGCCTTTATTCCTGCTTTATTCAATAATAGCGACATAATTAAATAGATGAAAAATCAATAACAGGATAGGGCATGGCACAGCAATCACTGATCCAACAACAGAATTTATGGAAGGCTTTTCTGGTATTTCTGTTGCCATTAATTGCAACCAATATCCTGCAAAGTCTCTCCGGCACGATCAATACGGTTTTTGTCGGGCAAATGCTGGGAGTGAATGCGATTGCTGCTGTTGCCG
This sequence comes from Acinetobacter sp. YH12156, assembly GCF_013418235.1. Lineage (NCBI taxonomy): Bacteria > Pseudomonadati > Pseudomonadota > Gammaproteobacteria > Moraxellales > Moraxellaceae > Acinetobacter > Acinetobacter sp. YH12156. The sequence goes on along the minus strand of NZ_VPCL01000010.1, from coordinate 143,341 downwards.
TTTTTTTCCCGATCCTGTTTTGTTTGATGGCTTTTGTCATTGGCTTATCTGCCGGTTCTACTGTACTCATTGGACAGGCTTGGGGCGCAAAAAATATCGAAAAAGTGCGCTGTGTGGTCGGTTCAACTTTATTTATGACCTTGATTGGCGGAAGCTTGATCGCGCTGTTTGGTGTGATTTTTGCCGAAAATATCCTCTTGGCGCTCGGTACAGATCCGGAGGTGATGCATTTATCCTTGCCCTATGTGCAATGGATGCTGGCAGGTAGTCCCCTAATTTTTATTTATATTATTTATACCTCTATCTTGCGCGGTGTAGGCGACAGCACCACACCGCTGTTTGCTTCCGCACTCACCATTGGCGTGGGCTTGGTAGTCACCCCGATATTAATTGCCGGATATTTTGGCTTTCCCCAAATGGGCATTATCTCGCCGGCAATTGCCACCATTTTGGGTAATCTGGCCGTATTGTTGTTTCTAGTCCTGTATTTAAATTATAAACAACATCCGCTCAGGCTCGACTGGGCATTATTACAACATATCCGCCATCAGCCTAAATTAAGCAAAATTATTTTAAGTCTGGGCGTTCCGACTGGAATACAGATGATCACGACTTCTGTCGCCGGTCTGGTGATTGTCGGCTTGGTCAACCGCTATGGCGCAGAAGCAACGGCTGCCTATGGTGCGGTCAACCAGGTGTTAAATTATATCCAGTTTCCTGCTCTGTCGATTGCGATTGCAGCTTCTGTGTTTGGTGCACAAGCGATTGGTGCAGGAAAATCCGATTTGCTGAATAAAGTCACACGGACTGCACTCAGTATGAATATTCTGTTTACTGGCGGTTTGGTGGTTTTGGCCTATCTGTTCTCAAAATATTTAATGGCACTGTTTATTACTGATCCTCAGGTCGTGGTGCTGGGTCAGCAACTTTTATTCATTGTGCTTTGGTCTATTTTATTCTTTGGTGCCAGCGCCATTTTTGCGTCAATTATGCGTTCAAGTGGTACGGTAACTGCACCGATGCTGATCAATATTTTTGCAATTCTCTGTATTGAAGTTCCTGCCGCTTATCTGTTTAGCCGGTGGTGGGGGCTGGAAGGGATCTGGTATGCCTATGCATTGGCCTTTGTCAGCATGTGTATTTTGCAGGGACTGTATTATCAGTTGGTCTGGAAGAAAAAAACCATTAAAATATTGGTTTAGCTTAATTATTTTACATGCCTACAGCCTTACAGCAACTCACTCCTGATCTACAATAAAAGATTAAAAACCCGCTTTTGCGGGTTTAATATCCAATGATTTAAGCAGATTTTTTCTTCTTTTTGCCGAATTGGCTTGCCAGTGCAGTGACATGCTGATAGCCGCTTGGTAAGATCCGTTGAATCAAATCAACAGCTTTGGCATCGTTACCAATTAATAAACGGCGTTTGTCTTTCTGTACCGCCTCCAGAATCTGACGAGCGGCTTCTACTGGCGGGCAACGCAGCAGTTTATTAAAATTACGGGCGGCTTTTTCCGGATTCATGCCCAGGGTCAGCATACTGTCATTCATTTTCGCAGCATTGGCAATATTGGTACGAATTCCCCCCGGATGTACACAAAGTGCACTCACACCGCAATTTTGCAGATCCAGTTCCTGACGCAAGGATTCGGTAAAACCACGCACTGCAAACTTGGTCGCGTTATATGCCGACTGGGTCGGCTGCGCGGTTAAACCAAACAGACTGGAAATATTAATCACATGACCATCGCCGGTTTTCTTGATTAAAGGCAAAAATTCTTTGGTGCCATACACCACGCCCCAGAAATTAATGTCGACGATCCATTCCAGATCTTCATAGCTCGCACCTTCTACGGTACAGCCAAGTGCCACGCCGGCATTGTTAAAGATCATATTGACACTGCCATGATCCTGCTCCACCTGTGCTGCCCAGCTGCGTACCTCTTGTAGCTTGGCCACGTTGACTTTTTGAATCGTCACCCGAACATCACTGCCCTGCAACAATTCAACCGTTTGTGCCAGTCCTTGTTCATTAATATCACTTAGTGCCAGATGACAGCCTTGCTGTGCCAGCAAAACTGCCAGCTGCTGACCGATCCCTGAACCGGCACCGGTAATGGCAGCGACTTTATTCTTAAAATTTTTCATTGAATTTCCTTATGTAAATAACTGCTCTTCCATGACAGCAGGATCTTGTTCTGTTGTTTCAGGAGTTAGCACAGACCCTCAATATAATTTTGACAATATATATTGTCAATAATTATCCGATGTCCTTAGCGGCCAAATTCCTCTGCTGAATTTCGACATAGGTCAAAGCGTGATTTATTGCTAAGATATTCAAAATCTTCATGCAGATGAGTAGCCAGGCTTTATGACCGATTCAATCAATGCAGCAACACCATCACGACCACCCAAAAGCAAGGAACGTCAGTTTAAAGGCCTGTCGATGGCTGAGCGACAGCAGGTACGTCGTGAAAAGCTGATTGAAGCCGGTATTGAAGCTTATGGCAGCCATGGCTTTTTTTCAGTAACCGTGAAAGATATCTGCAATGAAGCCAAACTGACTGAACGTTATTTTTATGAATCTTTTAAAAAAAGTGAGCACCTGTTTCAGACCATCTTTTTAAAACTGATTGATGAACTGCAACAGAATGTCATGCAGGCCATGATGCAGGCATCCACTGATCCGAAAAAAATGATTGAAGCGGGGCTAACCGCCTTGCTTAGCACCTTGCGTGACAATCCGCGTATGGCACGGATCATTTATATTGATGCCATGCTGGTGCAGGAGTTGCATAATCAGGCCACCATTCATGAAACCATGTCGCGCTTCGACCGCATGATTCATGCCTTTGTCATGTTAATGATGCCGCAGTTAAATCGTAGTGAGCAGGAAATTTCACTGGTGTCGACCGGTTTAAATGGCTATGTCACCCAAATTGCCATTCGCTGGGTCATGAGTGGATTCAAGCAGTCACTTGAGGAAGTTTTATCATCGTGCAGTGTGGTATTTTTGGCATTATTGGAGTCATTTTCAGACAAAAAATAGCTGTTAAATCAAAGGCTTAATTAGATTTCCTGCATTCTAAAACAGGTTGCTAATTTCTGCTGAAGCACCGATAAAAGTAAAATTAATTTATGATTTTTTAACAAGTTTCTTTACTAAAATTGTCACAAATCTTTGCGAATTTCAGCAGTTTTTCCCTTTCTGCAATGATACTGTCATAATTAGTCTTTGTAATAAGCCTGTCATAAATATAAAACGGTTCACCGTTTACATGAAATAGGGTATTGCGTTGTGAAAGATGACTACATATTAATCGTCGATGACGAACTCCCGATTCGGGAAATGATCCATACCTCTCTGGATATGGCCGGTTTTCAATGCTTACAGGCCGAAGATGCCAAGCAGGCGCATCAGATGATTGTGGATCAGCGTCCGGCACTGATTTTGCTGGACTGGATGATGCCGGGCGGGATCAGCGGTGTAGATCTATGTCGTCGTCTGAAACGTGATGAAAGCCTGTCAGAAATTCCGGTGATCATGCTGACCGCACGCGGTGAAGAAGACCACAAAGTACAAGGTCTGGATGCCGGTGCCGATGATTACATGACCAAGCCGTTCTCGACCCGGGAACTGGTGTCACGCATTAAAGCTGTCCTGCGCCGTGCCAATGCACTCAGCGGTGAAAAAACCATTGATGCCAATGGCCTGATTCTGGATCCGGTCAGTCAGCGGGTTAATTTTGGCGATAAAATTCTGGAAATGGGGCCCACTGAATACCGTCTATTGGCGTTTTTTATGACCCATCCGGAACGTGCCTATACCCGTGCGCAATTACTGGATCAGGTTTGGGGCGGCAACGTCTATATTGAAGACCGTACTATTGACGTCCATATACGCCGTTTGCGCAAAGTGCTGGAACCTTATGGCGCAAACCGCTATGTACAAACCGTACGTGGAACCGGTTACCGTTTTTCAACCCGTGCAGATGTGGCTTTAGGTTAACGTCTTTTAAGGTAAATCTTGTTTTATGTATGAACCCTACCCTGTCCCCGAACTGGCACGTGAGCACAAAAGAATCCGTTACAGCAGTTTATGGGATTTTGCCAAACAGGATTTACGCTTACTGGCTTTTTTCCTGATCATCGCCAGCCTTATCGGTTTTGGGATTGGGTATTTCTGGATTTGTATCGTCATTGCCTTTGTGGCGTTCTTTAGCACCCAGATGCGCTCTTTATATCTGGTCAATGAATGGATTTCTAATCGCCCTTATGATGTTCCGCCGAATATCGGCGGGATTTGGGGCGCACTGTTATTTAATGTTTATCGCGCTCAGCGGCAGGAACGGATTGTTCAGGCAGAAATGGTGGAACTGATCGATCGAGCACAGTCTTCACTGGTGGCCTTGCAAGAAGCAGTGGTTTTAATTGATGAAAACCAGCAGATTGAATGGTGGAATCCAGCCGCCGAACGTCTACTCGGGATCTCCAGTGATGACCGTCGCCGTAATATTTTAACTTTGCTGCGCCAGCCGAGTTTTATTGAATATTATCATCATATTGATGAGTCACCGGATGGCCTGAAAATGAGATCTTCGCTGTTCGAAGATCATTATGTCCAGGTCAAAATGACCCGCTTTGGTGGAGAAAGCCGGGTACTGGTCGCCTATGATGTGACCCGGATGCACAATCTGGAACAGATGCGTAAAGATTTTGTCGATAATATTTCGCATGAGCTGCGCACGCCTTTGACCGTACTCAGTGGCTATATTGAAACCTTTACCGATCAGGAAGATATCAATCCGCGCTGGAAACGCGCCTTTGATCAGATGCAGTCGCAGACCCGACGCATGAACGCGCTGGTGAATGACCTGCTACTGCTGTCACGTCTGGAAAATGACAAAAATATTGCCAAAAACCAGATCATCGAAATGCCAAGTCTGATGAATCAGCTATTTGATGATGCACAGGCCTATAATATCGATTATGGTCATACCCTGAATCTGGACATTGACAGTCATTGCGATCTGATCGGTTCAGATATGGAACTGGCCAGCGCCTTTAGCAACCTGATCACCAATGCGATTAAATATACGCCTAAAGGTGGAATCATTACCATGGGGTGGCATGATGATGGTGAATCTGCCTATTTTGTAGTGGAAGATAACGGCATCGGAATTGATCCCAAACACTTGCCACGTCTGACCGAACGTTTTTACCGGATCGATTCAGACCGTAGCCGGCGCACCGGTGGCACCGGTTTAGGATTGGCAATTGTTAAGCATGTCCTGATGCAACATCAGGCACATCTCGAAATTGACTCCAAGGAAAACCAGGGTTCCACTTTTAAGGTAATTTTCCCCAAAGAACGTCTCAGCTTCCCGGACTAATCTCACAAAATCAAAAAAGGTGCCATCGGCACCTTTTCTTTTAAGCATTTAAGAGCTGATCTGTTTTTCCCTACTCAGTGCACGCGCATAGGCTGCACGTTGCGAGACCCGTTTCAGATAGGCCTGAATGGCCGGATAACTTTGGCCTGTCCGACTCTGCATCGCTTCCAAAGGAAAACTCATTTGAATATCGGCAAAACTGAAATGTCCGGCAAAATAATCATGCTCGCTCAAATAGCTTTCCAGAAACTGGATATGATCTTTTAAGCGGCTCTGTACAAACTGTTTCTTCACTCCATCACAGATTTTCTTGGCTACAGGCCGAATCAGCAACGGGGTATGTTTCGGTACAGTAGTCATCACCAGTTGCATCACCAGCAGCGGCATTAATGAACCTTCTGCATAATGCATCCAGTAACGGTACTGGGCCTTATCGGCAGGATCTTCTGGGCGAAACTGCTGCTGTTCATCATAGCTTTCCTGTAAATACTCCAGGATCGCCGCAGATTCCGCCAGTACCTGCTCCTGATCGGTCAGAATTGGTGCCTTACCCAAGGGATGAATCTGTTTTAAGGCCGGTGGCGCGGAAAGATTAGGCTGGCGCTGATAATATTGCACTTCATAATCCAGTCCTAACTCTTCCATTGCCCAGAGAATACGAAACGATCGTGATTGTTCGAGATGATGTAAAACACGCATATTAGACTCATGATTTTATTGTTCTTGCTTGCTGAGCATAGCAAAAAGCAGCGGAATGTAGCGCAATTTTTGATGACTGTAATGATCTGTTCCATAGGTTGCAGATTTGCCATTTTCAGTTCAAATCCGACAGGGTTCCATCCACCCCTGCAATTCTGATCATTTATCTGGAAGCACGCATCCGGTCTGGAAATGCGGGAGCTTCTAAACGTGGTCCATCATAGGCCGGAATCGAACCGAAGCGTTCATGGCCTTCAATCCATTCTTGCCGCGCAATTTTAAGTTCCTCGGTGGTACGTCCGACCAAATTCCACCACAGTAAAATCGGGCTTTCAAATGGTTCACCACCAATGAGTAGCACACGGCTCCCGGCATGAATATCAGCATTAACCTGCTCTAATCCCGGTTCAAGGATCAGCATGTTATCTTCCGTCAGTTCATGTCCATTAATGCTGGCCGTGCCCTCAAGTACCATAAAACCATATTCAAATTTTGGATTCAGGGCTAAGCGCGCACTGGTACTTTCTGCTGCATACAGGTCTACCCCGAGCAGTTCACTATGCACTTTTACCGGTGAAACGGTTTTTAAATATTCACCGACTAAGACGGTAAATTCGATGCCCTGATCATGCACTGCCGGCAATTCAGGATAATGCTCAAAAGCCGGTGCCATATTGATCTTGTCATCCGGTAAGGCAATCCATAACTGCGCCGCATGCATATGCGTTTCGCTTTCTGGAGAAACTTCCGTATGTGAAATGCCATAGCCCGAGGTCATCAGATTGACCTGTTTGGGACGAATCAGCTGCTGAGTACCTAAACTGTCATTGTGCATCATGGTGCCTTGCAGCATCCAGGTAAAAGTCTGCAGACCAATATGGGGATGTGGCCCAACATCTAGGCCATCTCCTTGTGGAAAGCTGGCCGGACCGGCATGATCCAGAAAACACCAGGCACCAATCATGCGTTTATGCCGGCTGGGCAAGGCACGTTTGATTACGGTACCCTGTCCGATTTCGGCACGGCGTAAAGGGAATTCCTGAATAAACTGATTGACATATTTTTCACAATCATCCGAATTGGACAGTTCAATATCACTATTATTCGACATGGCTGAGCTCACCTCGGCATTTTCATTCTAAATCTTAAATTATGTGAAACATTCTTCCCTTGGACTGCTGCAAGATGTCTCCCTATTCAGGACAATGTACAGGGTCTATTTGCAAAATCTATCTTTGGAAATATTTAGATACGTATAAAACCCTTAACATCGCTTGATCGATCTAACTCCTGTTCAAGCGATCAAACCTGAATTTCGCAGTGTAACAGCCTGAGTGGAAGTGGCTCAATGCTGATTAGGGTGCTCTCAAGCCTGCACTAGAAGCCATTTCGACATTGCTGGCCCAATTACCCAATGTTTCACGTGAAACGAATGATTTTAATTTAAAAATTAAAGCAATTAAAAATTATTTTTATGGATTTCAATCACTTTTGCAGCTAAAAAATATAATTTTTGTTACGTTTTAAAGTCAAATTTAAGTCAGATACCCAATTTTAGGGAGGTTATTTTTCATCCAATCACGGCATAATAGGCACCTATAAAAATAATACTGGACCAGGACATGTCTGCTCAGCATGAGAATATATATTCAACGGCGAATATATCTTTTCAAAACTCAACGACCGATAAATCACTGAAATTATCTGAATGTGATCTGCAAAACCGTCAGCTGATCGAACAGGCGCTGACAGATCCTCATGCTCGTATTCCTGCTCCATTTCAGCAATATTTTCATGATTATGTCTATACGCATAGTCATACTAATTTACGTCAAATTAACTATCTGGCACAAATTGCCTTTTTGCTGTATTTCTTTGCCGATATTCTGATTATTCCAGACATGTTTTTTATTTCTGGTCTGATACGCGTCATCTTGGTTCTAGGCGCTATGCTTTGCTGTTATTACTTGTTTAACACATATAAAAACATTCAGATTCTAGATAGAATCCTGCCGATCGCCACCACTGTGGCTGCAGCTGCATGGATTGGCCTGCTGGTGCTTTCAAGCAGCCCCCATGTTGCTACCTATATTTACGCCTCTGCGATCTTTATTCTCATCGCCAATCTGTGTATACAGACCCAATTTAAAGTTGCGGTCTATTGTTCCATCTTGATTGCCCTGTTTATCATGATTGGAGTGACCCAGTTAATGAGTGCATCTCAAGCCTTTATTTTTACTGTCGTGTTTAGTCCACTCTGGTTTTTTAGCATTTATATTAACTGGAATAACATTCTGAATGTACGGCGTTCCTTCCTGCGCTCTTTGCTGGACGAATGGAACTATCAAACCTTAAAAAATCTGGCACATACGGATGATTTGACCCAGTTATACAACCGCCGCCATTTTGTCGATATGGCTGAACGTTCTATTCATCAATGGCCCAAACATGCCAGCACCTGCCTGCTGATGTTTGATGTCGATCATTTTAAAAATATCAATGACAACTATGGGCATGACATCGGCGATCGCGTACTACAACTGATTGCTGAAGTCACCCGTAAAGAAATGCGCCATAGCGATGTACTTGCACGTTTTGGTGGTGAAGAGTTTATTGCTCTCTTGGAAGATACCCAGCTGCCAGACAGTCTGGTGATTGCAGAGCGAATTCGTTGTGCAATTCAGAAACAATTTGTTTATGCCAAACCGAACCAGCCCATTCGTTTTACCATTTCGATTGGTATAGCAGAACTGGAGTCGCCTACGCAAAAGCTGGAGGAGCTGATCAAGCAAGCCGATATCGCTTTATATCAGGCGAAAAAATCAGGCCGAAATCGGATTGAAGTTTATCATTCCAAAATGCTGGAAAAGCCCAAACCTGCTCCAGCCAATCCTTGGAATGCCTTTAAGCCCGTGACCCAGCAAGGTCATTCAAAGGCCAATCAAACCAAGCAGTTCTGGTCCGCCCTTTAAATAATGAAATCAGGAATATTAGTGAAAGCTTAAATTTTTATAAACTTTACATGGAAAAGTTGCATATTCTATCACGAAGAAAAAATCCTAATAAAAAAGAGCACCGAAGCGCTCTTTTTTATCGGGATATCTCCGATCAACCAGATATTTACTACGTGCATAGCGCTTGGCATCATTCAGGCAAGAAGCCGTGCTTCGTGAAATCCCTCACTGCCGCGAGCATAGCTCTTGGCGTAAAATCGGCTAAAAGCTATCGCTTTTAGAAATCCCGATTTTACTCCCATTCAATAGTTGCAGGTGGTTTAGACGATACGTCATACACAACACGAGAAACATCTTTAATTTCATTCATGATACGAGTCGAGATTTTATCGACTAGATCATAAGGAAGATGCGCGAAACGAGCAGTCATAAAGTCCACAGTTTCTACTGCACGCAGTGCAATTACCCATGCATAACGGCGACCATCACCGACAACACCGACAGATTTCACCGGCTGGAATACCGCAAATGCTTGAGCAGTCTTGTCATACCAACCGCTGGCACGAAGTTCCTGCATGAAAATGTCATCAGCAAGACGTAAAATGTCTGCATATTCTTTTTTCACTTCACCCAAGATACGCACACCTAGACCTGGGCCTGGGAATGGATGACGGTAAATCATGCTGTGTGGCAAGCCCAAAGTGGTACCCAATTTACGTACTTCATCTTTAAACAAGTCACGTAATGGTTCAACCAGTTCAAAAGCCAAGTCTGCTGGTAAACCACCCACGTTGTGGTGCGATTTAATCACATGTGCCTTGCCCTGTTTGCTTGCAGCAGATTCAATCACGTCTGGATAAATCGTACCTTGAGCCAGGAATTTTACCCCATCTAATTTACGTGCTTCTTCAGCAAAGACTGCAATAAACTCACGGCCAATAATTTTACGTTTTGCTTCAGGATCAACTTCGCCTGCAAGTGCAGTCAAGAAACGCTCTTCTGCAGCAGCACGGATAACACGAATCCCCATATTGTCAGCAAACATTTGCATCACTTGATCACCTTCGTTCAAACGAAGCAGACCATTGTCGACAAACACACATGTCAGCTGATCACCAATCGCTTTATGCAACAGCGCTGCAACGACAGATGAATCCACACCACCTGAAAGACCAAGTAATACTTTTTCATCACCGATCTGTTGGCGAAGCTGTTCTACACGTAGATCAATAATGTGTTCTGGCGTCCATAGACCGCGGCAACCACAAATTTGATGAACGAAGTTCGACAGTAATTCTGCCCCTTTAGAGGTATGTGTCACTTCAGGATGGAACTGAATACCATAGAAACCACGAGTTTCGTCAGACACCATCGCAATTGGACAGCTTGGAGTTTGTGCAGTGATCTGGAAGCCTTCTGGAATACGGGCAACCTTGTCACCATGACTCATCCAGACATGCAACTGGTTTTCACGGTCCTGTAAATTACCGATCAGCTTGTCACGTACCACGATATCAACTTCTGCATAACCGAACTCATGCACAGTACCTGGCTCGACTTTACCGCCAAGCTGTTCGCACATGGTTTGCAGGCCATAACAAATACCCAATACCGGTACACCGAGCTCGAATACCACTTGTGGCGCACGCGGGCTGCCTTCAAGGTGAACGCTCTCAGGTCCACCAGACAAGATGATACCGTTTGGATTAAATGCACGAATGTCTTCTTCAGACATATCATAGGCATACATTTCAGAATATACACCAGCTTCACGGACACGGCGTGCAATGAGCTGACTATATTGAGAACCGAAATCCAGAATCAGGATACGATCTTCAGTAATTTGAGTATTGGTAGTCATGACGAACAACTATGAAAGGCAAACGAAAGATAAGCGCCGTATTCTAGCATTTTTCTTGTGTTTAAGCACACTATTCCAATTGGTTTAAATATTAAACAGTTAAGAAATTTCAGAAAATAATGCCCTCATTTTTGACTGGTTCACAGGAGAGCAGAGTTTCGCTGCTTTTCTGTTCCAGCCAAATGAATGGTTTATTTCACGCGTTCAATCTGAATCACTTCAATATCGGTGGGTTTGTTGCGGTGCGTATCGACCTCGCCCCAGACTTCTACCCGATCGCCTGCTTTGAGTTTTAATCTTTTCCAGTGGTCGTCATCCACATCAATCATGATGCTGCCGGTTTTATCTCTTAATTCAAATTCGTCACTTTGTGCTGCACGCTGTTTGACGATCTGCCCCCTTAAGGTCACGCCAGTTTCATCTTTCATTTTATGTGCCTGAGCAATACTGACCACATTCCGTTTTGCTTCCTCCAGAATAGCCTGATCTGATTTAGCCCAAAGTGCCGGACTGGCAGCTGCCAGAACCAGTGTCGCCAGAATATATTTTTTCATGTGTGTTGACCTGCCATTTTTATGATGATTCCATGATCTAAACAGAAAGCAGAAATAGATGCCGCAGACGTTGTGTAACGCCATGATGAATTTGTGTCATCTGCTCAAAAAGCCCCAATAAAAATATGTTTATACGCTGATACATCCACTTTAAAAGTGAAGGGATTCGCCCGACAGCAGAAAAATAAGCCGCAAAATAGTCGACTTTTATTACTGACTTTATAGGTGATCGCTGTTAGGATTTGAGCACACTTTTGCTTGTACTGGGCTCATGGAACTGATTGATTTTATCTTGCATGTTGATGATCACTTGCTTGAATTTATCACCAATTACGGGATCTGGATTTATGCCATTCTTTTCCTGATTATCTTTGTGGAAACAGGTTTGGTGGTGATGCCGTTCTTGCCCGGCGACAGCTTGCTATTTGCAGCAGGTGCTTTGGCAGCGTCTACAGGTGTGATGGATCCCTGGGTACTGATTCCGCTTTTATTTGTTGCGGCAGTATTGGGCGATACCCTGAATTACCATATTGGCAAATATATCGGGCCGCGGGTTTTCGAGATTGAATCGCGCTTTATCAATAAAAAACATTTATTGGCGACCCAGCAATTCTTTGCCAGACATGGTGGTAAAACCATTATTTTTGCGCGTTTTGTGCCTTTTGCTCGTACCTTTGCACCTTTTGTCGCTGGTGCTGGCAGCATGAATTACAAATATTTCCTGAGCTATAATGTAGTAGGTGGATTTATCTGGATCAGCTCATTTGTCATTCTGGGCTATATGTTCGGTAATATGCCGATCGTCAAAGATAACTTCACCTATTTGATTTTCGGTATTATTATTTTAAGTGTCTTGCCAGGTGTGATCGGCTTTATTCAACAAAGACTCAAAAAAAGTAAAACAGCTTAAGATTTTTTATAGCCTGTGCATTTAATCCCAGAGCTTGATCAGTAATGGGATCAGACAAAGCAGTACAAACAGAGCCGAGCCTCTATAAATAAGGCCGGCTTTTATTTTTTCAGAGTGACTGCTCAAAATTGCCTGACCAAAGACCATCCAGAAAATCCCTACTGGAACGGTACTCAAGCAAAAGGCAGCAAACACCAGAACAAAGTTGGTCGGACTTTGCCAGGTTTCCATGGGTAAAATCCCGGAGGCCAACAATGCTGCTTTAGGATTGCTTAAGGTGACAGTAAACATTTGCCAGGGACGAATCTGCGGATGATTTTTGCTATAGCGTTCTAACTGCTGGGCCTTATATAAATGCAGCGTCATCCAGCCCACACAGATGGTACTCAGGACATACAACAAGCTTTTGAAATTTGGCCAGATCGGTAAAGCCAGATGAATCAACAAAGCCCAGACATTAATCGCATAAAAATAACCCATCAGAATGGCAGGAATATAAAGGCTGGTTTTGGCCTGACCCTGCTGATACGCAGAGCTGGCGACCAAGGCATTCGCCGGCCCTGGAATCATCAGAACGGCGATTAGCCCCAATATAAATAACCAATTTTCAATCATCGTGATGAACTATTCCGGGCCTAGCTTATAGCTTAATCAATATTCTCATGCCAGAACAGCTCTATAAATCTAGAATGCTGAGACGATACGCGCCATTTCAAGTGATATTAAGCGGAATATCAGCTCGGCTATTTTGAAAAAAGCATAAAAAATGCTGACCCAAGATCAGCATTTATGAAGAGATCAGGAATTGGTTATTTAGCAATATTCTGACGAACCACAATCGGACAATTTTTGTAACGAGCGGCCTGAATAATCGCTTCCTGTTCACCTAAAAGCCGCGCCAGTTCGGTTCGCTTGGTATTGGATGACTGTCCCATATTGACGGAAACACTCGGACCAATCCCCCAACCACCGCGACTGCCCCAGCCACCACCCAGACCGACGCCCACACCTACACCCGTACGTTTTGGTGCTTCCACGCCATTGTCGATATATTTCTGAATACGGTTATATTCGCCTTGTAGCTGCTGACAACCCAAGGTCTGATACTGGGTCGGGGACACATAGGTGGGTTTCACCGTTGTTGCACAAGCACTCAGCAATGCAAGTGCTGCAATACTCAGGCTTAATTTCACAAGTTTCATAGTTAACTCGATCTTAGTTCTGCTCTATCTCATTGAACAACGATTGATAGGCCTGAGTCAATTTATGATCAGTAGCCAAATGAATCAGGGGCTGATTTTTATGATGAGATTCTTTCATTAAGATGGAGGGCGGTAACATACTATTGAGTACGGGCAATCCTTCATCTTTCAGTTGCTGCACCACTTCACGCGGTAATCTGGCCTGTGCCTGAAACTGATTCACCACAATACCTTCAATTTCCAGTCTTTCATTATGGTCATCTTGGGTTTCAATGACATTTTCAATCAGGGTCTGTAAGGCGCGTTTAGAAAACACATCACAGTCAAATGGAATCAGCACGCGGTCTGCCGCAATCAAAGCTGACAGTGTAAAGAAATTAAACGCCGGTGGGGTATCAATAAACACCCGATCATATTGCCCGGACAATTGTTGTAAAGCATCTCGCAGTTTGTAGATTTTATGCTTGGACTCCAGTGCATGTGCCAAAGCGCCCAGTGTCGGGCTGGCTGGAATCACATCCAGATACTTAAAGGGAGACTGATGCACATAACTTTCCAGACCTTTGCTACGGCTTTTCAAAATCGAGCCAATTGCATTGCCGAGCAAGCCTTTACTTTGCTGATTGCCCAGCACATTTTCAAAATAGTTTTCAATATTCGGTTCTAATGCCGGCTTGTCACTTGAATAGGTCGCATCGTCACCTAATACGTATTGACTGGAATTGGCTTGTGGATCCAGATCAATGAGTAAAGTTTTTAAACCCTGATGTGCGCTGATCGCGGCCAGATTAACGGTAATACTGGACTTACCCACCCCACCTTTTTGATTAAATACCACACGTGTATGCATGTCCCCTCCTATTATTTTTAACTACTTTTATCACACTTGTATTTTTTAATTATTCACATAGGCAGACTGCGCTTGAAGTCACAGCCTGCTTGCTTTTAGCCAAAATTCGGCTTGATCACCACCAAGATCAAAATAGAAACCAATGAAACTACCGCAATAAATAAGCCAGCCCGGCGTTGTGCCAGCAAGATTGAATCATCTTTTTTATAGGCTTTAGCTAAAGAGGATACCAGCACAAAAAATAAAATAACCTTGGCATAAAACCAGGGTTGCACATCAAAATCCTTGATCACCAATGACACAATACCTGTAAACGCGATCACCGTAATGGCCAGATGCTGTAAAGCCACCAGCGCAATTCGTGCCTTTGGATTCGGTAGGTTGCCTTGTGTACCAATAAACAAAGTCAAGGCACGGGCGAGAATGGCGACAATCGCTAATCCTGCTGCTGACATATGAATAATTTTGACTAAAAGTTGAGTTTCCATCATTTCCTCTTAGTTTTTTGGTGCATGTGCACAAGCTGGACTGGTCGTGTCCTGCCCTGCCCATTCTTCAGGCAAAAATGCGTGGATTGCCAGCGCATGAATCTTGTCTTTGGCCAGTAAATCACCAGCAGCAGCATAGACTTTCTGATGACGCTGGACTGGACGTAAACCGGCAAAGGCCTGACTGACAATCACAGTTTTAAAATGAGACTCTTTTCCAGGGAAATAACCGCCATGACCCGAAGATTCATTCACCACGTCTAAATGGGTCGGAGATAATTGTGCTAAACGATCTTTCAGTTGTTGTTCTAAGCTCATGGCCTGACTCCAATCTTTGAAAATATAAAGTCAGTATACCTTGTTCTGCTGAGTATTTTGGTAATCTGTTACAGCGCAATCTGTTGATTGTGGCGAAGTTTCATGAATTCCCACATGAATATTGGTGATTTATTGTCTGGTCTAAAATATTTTGCTTTTATTTTATGCAATTGATACAAGATTTTTAACAAAGGTGTTGACCACATTTTTTCATGCTGTATTATACACGGCATGCGGGAATAGCTCAGTTGGTAGAGCATAACCTTGCCAAGGTTGGGGTCGGGAGTTCGAGTCTCCTTTCCCGCTCAAAATTTTTTCATTTAGTTTTTTCATTTAAAAAACTTTATAGACTCCGCGGGAATAGCTCAGTTGGTAGAGCATAACCTTGCCAAGGTTGGGGTCGGGAGTTCGAGTCTCCTTTCCCGCTCCAGATTCAAAAAGCCCTCATCGAAAGATGGGGGCTTTTTTATTGTTGATTTTATTATATTTTTAAAAATCCCCCTTCCTTTGTTATTCAATTCAATAAAAAATATTCTTAATGTAATTTATATTTTGTGACCAAGATGTGACCATGGCGTGCCCACGACCTTATCCGTTGTTCTGAACTGTAATTACGCTCCACTGGTCAAGAATGTGACGGATTATACCGAAGAAGAATATCAGTCCATTCGGACAGAGTTACTCCGTAATACGCATGGTCAAAATCATTGGTTTATGATTGCCCATTTACTGGGTCACATTGACCCTACAGAAACCTTTAAAAGCTATATTCATCTGAGCTACCTGATCGCTGGGCATAAAATACTGCAATATCATCCAGACATAGATACTCAATTAGTAAAGAAGATGATGGGCTACCTACCTTCTTTCAAATTTTTAAACACAGTAAAAGATACTGCTCCATTCAATTTTGAAAAGCATGCTATTCATTTAAGTCAGGAGTTACTCAACGACCAAACTGACTGGTTAAAAAGTAACATAGAAGACATTCTGGATGAGGTTTCATTTAACTCACAGCCTCATGATTTTTCTAAATATTTCGCAGGAACAAAGGAATCCAAAATCTCATTTGCATGGTTTTTTAAGTGCCTAAATTTACTGGAAATTCATCATGATCCAGATCAGGTCTCACAGGAAATGAGCTTACCTATAGAACTGGTTGAGTACTGGTATAAAAATGCCAAACAACTGGGCCAACTCAAGTCTCAAAAAAACAACCCAAGATTATTTGATCTCAACAACACGAATCATCTTGATAAACCTTTAAAACCCGCCATGATTGATACCATTGAAGAGTGCACAGCAAGGAACTATTTCTTTGAAAATATTCAAAATATCTTTGAAAAAAAGCCAGATCAAATAAAAGTGGTGCTTGAGACATTTTTAAGTCGTGTTACGGTTTCGCATACTGGCATTCATTATCGATGGAATAAAATCGATCAATTGGAATCATTTTATTCCAAGGTAAAAGACCTGTTTCCCCATCAATTTTGGCATTTGCTTGGACAAGACTTGGTACAATTGCTAGATAAAAAGAAACAGCCTTTATTACTGAAGCTGGCTAAATCGAGCACAACAGAGCATCCTAAGACTCAAGAAGATTATGTTCGTCTCCAGCTTTACTCAACAAAAGATGCCAAAGCACTGGCCGCATTTAAATTCTGTTTACATTTAGCCTGTATCGGTAGACCACGATCTCTTGAACTTAAAGCTGAAGGTCTAAAAATAACTACATGCTGTTAAATAATTTAACCGTTGCTTCTTTATGTAAAGCCAAATTTAATATATTTAGTAAAAATTGAGTATCTGATCAACGATAATTAAATAGTATAAACTCTATGAATTAGCAGCGTCTGGAACAGGGATCGATCATGCATACAACATCAGAAAAAACTGCAAAACAGAAAATGATATTAGCTAAGGCAGTCTTAGCTGCTGCTGAACGACTTGGTCTTGCACAGGATCAACTAGCCTTAATACTCAGTATAGATTCGGTGAAAGCTTTAACTTCTCTTGAATTAGATCCCACTTCAAAACAGGGAGAAATCGCCCTCACTTTAATCCGTATTACCACATCATTAGATGCTCTGACAGGTGGGGATACAGCCTGGATGCAGCATTTTATGAAATCACCCAATAAATTGATGAATGGCATTCCAATAGAACAGATTCAGAACCCTCAGGGATTGGCCTCTGTTTTACAATTGGTGGAAGGTCTTCGGGCTAAACTTTAAGATAAGCAAATTATTAGGCTATACACAGAAAAGTCTTTCAGAAAAGACTAAAGTGAATAAAACAACAATTTCAGAGATAGAGAATGGTCATTTTACAGGTTCATTTGACATATTTGAACGTGTGCTTGATGGCATGGGTTTACAATTCGAAGTGAATAAAAAAAGTTTAACTTGCCCCAATGGGATGAAATTGAAGAAATATTTGCGGAATATGATGAATAAATTAGATTAGATCTATGTTCACATTTGATATCTACACCTAATAATGTAGGCATAGTTCCAATGGTCAGCGCTCTCCATTAGATTATGAAAAGACCCATCAAAAGATTAATACCAGTCAGTTAAGGAAATTTGGATGAAAAAAAATCTAAATTTCCTTATATTTGAATTTAAATTGATCTAAATTTATGTCTTAATTGAGCATAATTTTAGTTTTTCAATTCTTAACTGACCGGCATTGTGGTAGGTATCGGGCTTTCATAATTCAATTTAGGAAGCGAGCAAATTGCGCAAGACATAGTGCAAGATACCACCGGCCTTAAAGTATTCCACCTCATTCAAGGTATCAATACGACACAACACTTGAAAATGGCTACACGTACCATCGGTATGTTGCACATCTACTTTCAGCATTTGATGCGGATGAATATCATCAGACAAGCCTAAAATTGACAGTGTTTCATGGCCCGTTAGGTTCAAGATCTGCCGGTTTTGACCCTCTACAAACTGTAAAGGTAACACCCCCATGCCAACCAGATTGGAACGGTGAATCCGCTCAAAACTTTCAGCAATCACCGCTTTCACCCCCAACAGGTTGGTGCCTTTGGCCGCCCAGTCACGTGAAGAACCGGTACCATATTCTTTCCCAGCAATCATTACGAGTGGGGTTTGTTCTGCCTGATAGCGCATTGCCGCATCATAAATCGAGAGTTTTTCTGCACTTGGAATATGCAGGGTATTGCCACCCTCCTCGCCACCCAGCATTTCGTTTTTGATGCGGATATTGGCAAAGGTACCTCGCATCATCACTTCATGGTTGCCACGGCGGGAACCATAAGAGTTAAAGTCTTTTACCTCAACCCCCTGTTGCTGCAAATATCGGCCGGCCGGACTATCTTTTTTGATATTACCCGCCGGGGAAATATGGTCCGTTGTGACTGAATCGCCTAATATAGCTAAAATCCGTGCCTGTTTGATCGGCTGAATTGGTCGCACCGGCTGATCAATTTTTGCAAAAAAGGGAGGATGCCGGATATAGGTTGATTGTTCATCCCAAGCATAGGTTTGACTTTGTGGAATCTGGATCGCTTTCCACTTGGCATCGCCTTCAAACACTTCCGCATATTCTTTCTGGAACATCTCGGTATTCACGTTCTGTAGTGCGGCATCAATTTCCATCTGTGTCGGCCAGATATCTTTTAAATAAACTGCTTGGCCATCAAAACCTTCACCTATCGGCTCAGCAGTGAGATCAGTTCGAATATTCCCGACCAGACCATAGGCAACTACTAAGGGTGGCGAGGCGAGCCAGTTGGTTTTCACCAAAGGATGCACTCGTCCTTCAAAGTTACGGTTTCCGGAAAGTACTGAGGCTACATTCAAATCGAAACATTGCACAGCTTCTTCAATCGCTTCAGGTAAAGGTCCCGAATTACCAATACAGGTGGTACAACCATAACCCACCAGGTTATAACCCAGTTGATTCAAATAAGGCGTCAACCCTGCTGCATTGAGATAATCGGTAACTACTTTGGAACCTGGAGCCAGTGAACTTTTCACCCAGGGTTTCCGCTGCAAACCTTTTTCGATTGCCTTTTTGGCCAATAGCCCTGCTGCCAACATGACACTGGGATTCGAAGTATTGGTACAGGAGGTAATCGCTGAAATCACCACATCACCATGCTGCAACGGATATTTTTTACCCTCAATCATACAAAAAACATTTTCATGTGGCAGGTTGGCCTGTTTTGCTTCAACAGCCGTACCTCCCCCTCCTTCATTTTCCAGACGCTCTTTTTCTTCTTTGACCGGTTTCAAGGTCAGATCCATGAAGGCATCAAAGGTTTTCGGCACTTGTGACAATAGCACACGATCCTGCGGACGTTTCGGACCTGCCAGACTGGCTTCTACCGTCGACATATCTAAAGCCAGCGTATCGGTGAAGACGGGTTCATCCCCCGGATTACGCCATAATCCTTGCAACTTGCTATAGGCCTCTACCAAGGCAATTCTTTCCGGCTGACGTCCGGTTAAACGTAAATAGGAAAGCGTTACCTCATCAACCGGGAAAAAGCCACAGGTAGCGCCATATTCGGGTGCCATATTGGCAATAGTGGCACGGTCAGCCAAGGGTAAATCGGCCAGACCATCGCCATAAAATTCGACAAATTTTCCAACTACGCCTTTTTGGCGCAGCATCTGGGTAATGGTCAGCACCAGATCAGTTGCTGTAATACCTTCTTTGAGTTTACCTATGAGCTTAAAGCCGATCACTTCTGGAATCAGCATGGAGATCGGTTGGCCCAGCATGGCCGCTTCCGCTTCGATGCCGCCCACTCCCCAACCTAACACGCCTAAGCCATTGATCATGGTGGTATGTGAATCGGTACCGACTAAGGTATCAGGAAAGGCAAAGCGCTGCCCATCGACCTCATTGCTCCAAACTACTTGTGCCAGATGTTCCAGATTAACCTGATGGCAAATCCCGGTTCCTGGCGGCACCACGCGAAACTGATTGAGCGCAGCCTGCCCCCAACGTAGAAACTGGTAGCGCTCGCCATTGCGTTGCATCTCAATGGCGACATTCTGCTCAAAAGCTTGCGGGCTGGCAAAGTAATCGACCATCACCGAGTGATCGATGACCAAATCCACCGGTGACAACGGATTAATTTTTTCCGGGTCACCACCGGCTTTGGCCACCGCTGCACGCATCGCGGCAAGATCAACCACTGCGGGAACACCGGTAAAATCCTGCATCAGCACCCGTGCCGGACGATACTGGATTTCCTGTTCTGAGGTTTGGTTGTTTAACCACCCTGCCAGCGCATGAATATGCTCGGTTTTCACCGTGAGCTGATCTTCAAAACGTAGTAAATTTTCCAGCAAGACTTTTAAAGATTTTGGCAGCCGGGACAGGTCGCCCAATTGCGCTTGCAATTTGGACAGGTTGAAAATCTGATAGTGTTCTGAACCGACGGTCAATGTTTCTAAGGTATTAAAACTATTGATATCACTATACTTGGCCATCTAGTTTCCCTCCGGCTTAAGATGTTATTTTTATGATCACAGTCAACCACTTCTTTACTTACTGTATGCCAACTGCGCGGCGGGTTTGTTATTATTTATTATCGGATTGCGCTAGGTAGTTAAATGCAGGGCTGCCAGGAATTTTTGCCAGAGAGTTGTCGACAGTTCAGATCCGGCATCGACAATCTTTCTGCCAATTCCGTAAGGAGATAAGTTAAATTGAACCGCGTATTTTAACTGTATTTTCAGAATGATTTCAGATCACTACGTAGCTAGGGCTGTTTTACAGATCGAAATAATAAAATCATAAATGCTTTTCAAAAAAAAGAAACTAATATGTTTCTTATAGAACCTAAAAGAAATAAATGTGTCTACAATGAATGAATCTTTACTTCAGCAAATCAAAAAAAGACGAACCCTATTGGGCTTAAAGCAAGTTAATATGCAATCCCGTACAGGCATTTCAAGACAGCAGTACCAAAAACTGGAAAGTCAGGGTAATCCACGATTAGAGACCTTAGAAATTATCGCGGCAGGATTAAATGCTCAACTGATGCTCATTCCAGATGATAAAGTTCATTTAATCAGACAATTATTGAATGATGAAATTAAAATCACGATCGAAGATCAGGATGACTTAATGACCAACCCATGGAAGGGTCTTCTCGGAGATGAGGAATCATAAATCCTCTTAACGAGGTATTTTACCGGGTACTGACCATTATTAAAAAATTTATGCTTCATCCATAATCCATTCTTTAAAAAGAGCATCCTCGATTTCATAAGTACCATTTTCTGGTTTAAAAATAATTTGTTTTTTTGATAAAGAACGTAGGGCAGATTGAATACTTGATACGGCAATGCTGTCTACACCGATGGAGTCAGCAAGATGCTGTCTAAATTGAATACTGTAAAGTTCAACTTGTGATTCAGCTATGGCTTTTAAGAGCAGCTGTTCTAATAACTTAAACTCTCCCCATAATCCTGAAAAGTCACGGTGCCCCATTGTATCGGCTATAAGCTGTTCCTTTGCAAAATCTATAGCCAGCATTGGGTTTAATGCTAAACGCTCAACCAATGACCTCACCAGTTGAGGACTTTGCTTCATATCTAAAAAAGCACACCATAAAATTTCTTTATCCAAACTACGTCCTGTTGTTTGATTAAATACATCTGCCAGATGATCTGTAAATGCTTTTGTTAGATTTGGAAAAGGTAAATTCTGCCCATAATGAAAAAATGGAGCACTACTCACAGAAAACATTTGTCTCAAGCCCTCTCGACTTGAACCAGTAAAAATTACCTTTATCGTTTCTTTATGCATATCTAAAGCAGTACGCAAACTGGCAATAGTTGTTTTATATTTTGAACTAGCTAAAGCCTGAATCTCATCAAGTAGCAATAAAATAGGTTTACCCTGCTGAGCCAGTTTTGTAATACTAGATAAAATACTGGAATTCACTTGCCCTTGTGCAAGAGTCACTTCGGCTTTTACACCTGCCACCTCTGTACTTAAAGAGCCAATATTTTTAATCCAATGATTGGCTTTACCAATCAAGCCATTTTGCTGTGAAAACTCATCAAGAGCTTTTACAAACTGTCCTTCACTATGCAGGCCTGCATCTAAAAAACTGAAATAAAAAACGTGCCATCCAAGCTGTTCTGCTAAGGGCGTAATATCTTTTCGTAAAAATTCAGTTTTTCCCATCCGGCGTGGGGCAAAAAAAGTCAGAGAACTAGCTAGTCCAGTCTCAAACATGCCTAAAATTTGTTTAGCTAGTTCTGTACGTGGAAAATGCCAAGGGTCATTGGAGATGCTACTCATTTTAATTACTCAACAATGATTCTTTATTGCTATAGATTGTATTAGATTTCATTAGATTGTAAATGTCTAATTAGACTTCTTTAATCTAATAGGACCTAATCACCCAATAAAGCACCTTTGCACCGATCAACCGACACATTTTATAACTCCATTATTTTGTGGCTTAATAGCCATATCTGAACATAAGACCCAATATTATGGATTTAAGATTCAGAAAAACCTGAAGAAGTTGTTGCGTTTTATGTGAGAGGCTTCGTAAAGAACGACTTTATCTGGAAATAAATCCACGCTCAAAAAACTTAATGCTTACTATAATTGATGGGGTGAATATTGGCTTTGGGGTACACTGGTCTCCTCAACAGCAATCACAGGTCGACCATTAATTGCCTTTGAATACAGTGCTGAAGCGATCCGTAAAGGTTTAGAACGCTCCTCGTACCTACCCCCATTAAAAGGTGACCCATTAAGAAAAAACTTTCCTACATAGCACATGGGATTACCAAGTCATATATATGATGCCTCACCCGATTGCTGGGCATGCTCCAGAATTTTGGTGGCTATTCAGTCCATCATTACCTACATTCAAACGCTCTAGTTTTCCAATTAGCTCAGGTTATAATAATGGCCACCCAAAATACGATTGATCTATTATGAACACCCCCAATGACCCTTTACACGGCAAAAAACTTGCTGACATTTTGGATGAATTATTGGATTACTACGGTGGCTTTGAAGGTTTAAGTCGTAAAATTGAAATTAGATGTTTTTGCATAGACCCAAGTGTTAAATCATCATTACGATTCTTGCGTACCACACCATGGGCACGTGAAAAAGTAGAAAGCTTATATTTGTACGTCTTACGCCAAAAGGCAAAACAGAAACCGTAGACCCAGGCTCCTCTCTTATCATCAAATTATACCAGTCAGTAAAATATTTTACATTAAATCATATATTTAAAATTAATATTATTTAATAAAATAAATCTCAGCGACTTTATCGAGATTGGAATCAGAGAGCTCGAGTCTCCTTTCCCGCTCCAGATTCAAAAAAGCCCTGATCGAAAGATCGGGGCTTTTTTTAGGCATTGCCTATTTTAACCAATAAACGCTGACCAGCCCAAAACGAGTGCTTAGTCAGAGTTTGTCTTCATTTAAAATTAGAAAGTGACCCGCTGATAATCACGATATTGCGGTGTCCAGAAATTATGCTCAATCGCTAACTGCAAGTCCTCAATACTTACTTTAGGCGCCACCCCATCCTCAATGGCAGCAAGGGCGACTTTCAACGCAATCTGCTTTGAAATAGACTGCAAATAATCGAGACTCGGCAATAAATCCGCTTGTGGGTCTTGCAACTTAGGCGAACAATCCGCCAGAGCATTACTAGAAGCCATCAGCATATTATCTGTAACACGCTTCGCACCCGAAGCAATCACCCCCAACCCAATTCCGGGGAAAATATAAGAATTATTGCACTGTGAAATATGATGGATTTTTTCCTGATAATTCACCGGTGCAAAGGGGCTACCTGTGGCAATCAGCGCTCTACCCTTAGTCCATTGCAAAATATCTGCCGGTACTGCTTCTACCTGTGAAGTCGGATTGGATAAAGGGAAAATAATTGGCTGCACGCTATTCTCAGCCATAGCTTCAACCACTTCCTGTGTGAATAATCCCGGTTGCCCCGAAACCCCAATCAGTACTGTTGGCTTAGCATGCTTCACGACATCTGTTAATGAAATCATGGCTTCAGCATCTGCCCAGCTTTCTACATGTTCAGCAGGCTGTGCCAATTTACGCTGAAAATTTAGTAAATTCGGCTGATTTTCAGTGATCAGACCAAAGCGGTCGACCATAAAGATTC
The DNA here is from genome assembly GCF_013418235.1 of Acinetobacter sp. YH12156. NCBI lineage: Bacteria > Pseudomonadati > Pseudomonadota > Gammaproteobacteria > Moraxellales > Moraxellaceae > Acinetobacter > Acinetobacter sp. YH12156. The sequence continues at coordinate 118,944 of NZ_VPCL01000010.1, read as the reverse complement.
GTGCACGTGCTTCGCTATCGCTCAAGCCTTCCGCAATCATTTGTTTAATGATCTGTTCCGCAATCCCGCAACCAGCTGAACCAGCCCCCAGAAATGCCACCACCTGATCTTTCAACTGCTTGCCTGCTGCACGCGAAGCGGCAATTAAACTTCCGACCGAAACCGCAGCGGTTCCCTGAATATCATCATTAAAGCAGCAAATGCGATCACGGTATTTTTCCAGCAAAGGCATGGCATTTTTCTGCGCAAAGTCTTCAAACTGAATCAATGCATCCGGCCAGCGCTGCTGAATGGCCTGAATCACCATTTCGACAAAAGCATAGTATTCATCGCCGCTGATCCGCGGTTCACGCCAGCCCATATAAATCGGATCATTCAGCAATTGCTGATTATTGGTGCCGACATCGAGAGTGATCGGTAAGGTATACGCCGGGCTGATTCCACCACAGGCAGTATAGAGCGCCAATTTACCAATCGGAATCCCCATTCCGCCAATCCCCTGATCGCCTAAACCCAAAATGCGTTCGCCATCGGTAATCACAATCACTTTCACGTTCTTTTTATTAATATTGTGAATAATCTGCTCGATCTGATCGCGATCCGGATAGGAAATAAAGATCCCGCGATGACGGCGATAAATATCAGAAAAGCGCTGACATGCCTCCCCTACAGTCGGGGTATAAATAATCGGCATCATCTCGCTAAGGTGATTTTCAATCAGGTGATAAAACAGGGTTTCATTGGTATCCTGGATATTACGCAAATAAATATGCTTGTTGATATCACTATTAAAAGCACAATATTGCTGATAAGAGCGCTGACTCTGTTCCTCGATGGTCTCGGTCACATGAGGAATTAAACCATGCAAATTAAAGCTTCTACGCTCTTCTTCAGTAAATGCAGAACCTTTATTGAGTAACGGGAGTTCTAATAAGGTATTTCCGGCATAAGGAATATATAAAGGGCGTTTACTGTTCAAATTTTCTCTGGGCATTATTTAACTCTTCTAATCAATCCTCGGCACTTCGCCGAAAACAATGACATCACTATCGTTATTTTATATAGCCTATCCTGATTTTAGCCTTTTGGGGTATTTAGTAAATTGATAATACTTTTAGCAGGATTTTATAATCTGATAACGTAGCGTGATAGGAGAGATTTTGGTTAATTTTGTAATAAATTTCTTTTATCCATCAAAAATGCTTGTTCTATTTTAAAATCTCACTGATTTAAAATGGGTTATGGCCTATTTAAATAGTGTTGATCTTTTTCATACTGCTAAGGCAGAAGATTGATTTGACAAAAAGTTAAAGCTCATCAAGGATAAAGGATAAATTCAATAATATAAATGAGTATAAAAATGAGTGAATTCCAGCCCCTTTATCAAGCTGATATTTTAGGCATCGGCTATGAGCAAGCCACCTTGAGCTTTCCAGATGACTATGAGGGCAAAGTTGTAGCAACCCTGATACGTAAAAAAGCAGCGCAGCCTACTCCTAAAGCGGTTTTATATATTCATGGATTTATTGATTATTTTTTTCAGACTGAAATGGCGGAACGCTTTAATCAGCAGGGTTTTGATTTTTATGCGCTGGATTTAAGAAAATATGGCCGTTCGATTCTGCCGCATCAGAACTATTATAATGTGCATGAGCTGTCTGAATATGATGCAGAAATTAGCCAGGCACTGGATATGATCGCAAGCGAGGGCCATGATGCTGCCCTGCTCTGTGGTCATTCTACCGGCGGCCTTATCACAACATTGTACGCGGCACATCACCCTAATCATCGGTTAATCAAAGCACTCTGGGTCAACAGTCCATTTTATAACTTTAATATGAATCCGATAAAACGTGCGCTCGGCATCCCGCAGTTAAGCAAACTGGCGAAAATTTTTCCCGACCTTAAATTTCCGAGTGAGTTAAATAAATGGTATGCCGCCAGTCTGCACAAGGATTTAAAAGGTGAATGGGACTTCAGTCTGGACTGGAAAAAGACCCGCTATCCAAGGGTACGGATCAGTTTTATTCGTGCCATCTATGAAGCACAAAAAGAAATTCATCGCGGCATCGAACTCGATATTCCGGTTCTGGTCATGCATTCGCATCAGACTTTATATCCAAAAAAATGGGGCAAGGCAGCGCAAACTAGTGATGTGATTTTGGGAGTTAAAGACATTCAGAAATATGCCAAAAAAATTAAAGCTGATGTCACGGTTCAAAGCATTCAGAATGGTTTACACGATCTGGTGCTTTCAGACAAATCTGTACGTGAACAGGTTTATCAGCAGCTGTTTCAATGGCTCAACAGCAAAGGACTATAATGCCGGCAAACAGGAAAGATGATTTTAGGCTCCTGTTTTCTGTTAAGTGTTTTGATTGAATAAAATGGCCCTCTTGAATGTAATCCGCAACCATCAGAAATACATGAATCCTTCGATTTTTTAAGCGCCAGTTAAATGCTTATTTCTTAGGATAAGCTTCGATTAAATATAAAATTTAATTCCTATACTTCATATTCCAAATGTTGTCTTTTGTAGCAAGCGTGTAATCAAAGCACCACCTGTCTTTTTCCCTCTTTATAGTAGAGCTGACTGCTGAAACTGTAGCATTTTCAATTGAGAAAATAGGGTCAGCGTGTACCAATAACAATCATATAAAGGAATAGATTATGCGTTATGCAGACCCCAATACTGACGGTGCAAAAATTCAATTTAAAGCCCAATACGACAACTTCATTGGCGGCGAATGGGTCGCTCCAGTTAAAGGCGAATACTTTGACAATATCTCTCCGGTAGATGGCAAAGTCTTTACCAAAGTGCCGCGCTCTTCTGTAGAAGACATTGAGTTGGCCTTGGATGCAGCGCACAAGGCCAAAGCACAGTGGAATACATCCTCAGCCACCACCCGTTCCAATATCCTGCTAAAAATTGCAGATCGTCTGGAACAAAATCTGGAACTGCTGGCGGTGGCAGAAACCTGGGACAACGGCAAGCCGATCCGTGAAACCTTAGCGGCCGATATTCCGCTATGTATTGATCATTTCCGTTATTTTGCCGGCTGTATCCGCGCTCAGGAAGGCGGCATTTCCGAGATTGATGAAGATACCATTGCCTACCATTTCCATGAACCATTGGGTGTGGTGGGTCAGATCATTCCGTGGAACTTCCCAATCCTGATGGCGGCCTGGAAACTCGCACCTGCCTTGGCAGCAGGCAACTGTATCGTGCTGAAACCTGCGGAACAAACCCCGGTCAGCATTTTAGTTTTAGCTGAACTGATTCAGGACATTTTGCCGCCGGGTGTACTGAATATTGTCAATGGTTATGGTATCGAAGTCGGTCGTCCACTCGCGACCAATCCGCGCATTGCCAAGATTGCCTTTACCGGTTCAACCGCAGTCGGTCAGCAAATCATGCAATACGCCACCGAGAATATTATTCCGGTAACACTGGAACTTGGCGGAAAGTCACCGAATCTGTTCTTTGCCGACATTATGGATCAGGAAGACGATTATCTGGACAAGGCACTGGAAGGCTTTGCCATGTTTGCCCTGAATCAGGGTGAAATCTGTACCTGTCCTTCTCGTGCCTTGGTGCAGGAAAGTATTGCCGATGAGTTTCTGGCGCGTGCGGTAGAACGGGTGCAACGCATTAAAACCGGTCATCCGCTCGACACCGACACCATGATTGGTGCGCAAGCCTCACAGGAACAGCAGGACAAGATTCTGGGCTGTATTGCCACTGGCCGTGAAGAAGGTGCGCAGATTCTGACCGGCGGTGAAGCACGTCAGGAAGTGGGACAAGGTTTTTATATTGAACCGACCATTTTCAAAGGCACCAATGACATGAAAACCTTTCAGGATGAAATCTTCGGGCCGGTGCTGGCGGTGGCGACATTTAAGGACTTTGATGATGCCATTAAAATCGCCAATGACACCATTTATGGTTTAGGAGCAGGTGTGTGGTCACGTTCAGCACACACCTCTTACCGTGCAGGACGCGCGATTCAAGCGGGTCGGGTCTGGACCAACTGTTATCATATTTATCCTGCACATGCGGCTTTCGGTGGCTATAAAAAATCAGGGATTGGCCGTGAGAATCACAGAATGATGCTGGATCATTATCAACAGACCAAAAACCTGCTGGTGAGTTATTCAACCAAACCGGCTGGTTTCTTCTAAGTATGAATTTTCTCAAAAGCGAACTGCGGTTCGCTTTTTTGTTTTATTCAAGTTTTTTAATATCTGGTAAATTTTTCTGCTCTTGATCGTTGACCAGCAAAATAAAAGCCTGAAAATCACAAAAACAGGAATAAAACTGTATAAAAAACAAATTAATACTTTAACTTAGAAGGACTTCGCCTAAGTTTTTCATTTTTTATGCATTTTAACTGTTCAAAAAACCTGCATAAAGCCCTGGCTTTCATTTAAAGTCGGCTTTTCATGATTCCCAAGACTGTGTATAACATTGAACCACTATAGGGAAACTAATAAGCATAGGCAAAATTGCTTAAAAAGCGTTAGACTATGTACCCAATAATGTCATGATTCGGTCTGATCAAGATCAAAAAAGAAGGTGAAGGTTGATGCCGCTCAATACTGTTGAAGAGCTTGTAGCAGATATCCGTGCAGGAAAAATGGTCATCCTGATGGATGATGAAGATCGTGAAAATGAAGGCGACTTAGTGATTGCTGCCACGCACGTACGTCCTGAAGACATCAACTTCATGATCACCCATGCACGTGGTCTGGTCTGCCTGACTTTAAGCAAAGAGCGTTGCCAGCAGTTGAATCTGCCTTTGATGGTCGATGCAAACGGTGCCCAGCATGGAACCAATTTTACCCTGTCAATTGAAGCGGCTGAAGGTATTTCTACCGGTATTTCTCCAGCTGAACGTGCGCACACGATTCAAACCGCTGTGGCTGCTCATGCCAAACCGGCAGATATTGTACAGCCAGGACACATCTTCCCGCTGATGGCACAGCCAGGCGGTGTATTGCACCGTGCCGGTCATACCGAAGCAGGTTGTGATCTTTCCCGTTTGGCAGGACTGGAACCGGCTTCGGTGATTTGTGAAATCATCAATGAAGATGGCACGATGGCGCGCCGTCCTGATCTTGAAGTGTTTGCTGAAAAGCATGGCCTGAAAATCGGAACGATTGCCGACCTGATTCATTACCGCATGACCAATGAACAAACGGTTGAGCGTATTGATCAGCAAAGTATCGATACTGAATACGGCAGCTTTGACCTGTACCGCTATCGTGAACTGGGTAACCCGGATATCCATCTGGCCCTGGTTAAAGGTGAGCCTAAAGAGGGCGTGACCACGGTGCGTGTACATGGTTTTAACCCGACCCGCGACTTGCTTAAACTGAAGAAACAGGATGGCGAACCGGCCTGGAACCTGGATCGTGCCCTGAAAGAAATTTCCAATAGCGATCGTGGTGTACTGGTCTGGATTGGCCAGCGCCATTTACAAGATTTGGGCCCAGCATTAGATACCCTTAAAGCACCAAAAAATGTAAAATCAAATTCTGCACTGTCTCAGCAGTATCAGACCATTGGTGTGGGTGCACAAATTTTGCGTGATTTAGGCGTTGAAAAAATGAAGCTGCTGAGCTCTCCATTGCGCTTCAATGCCCTGTCAGGCTTTAACTTAGAAGTGGTGGAATACATCACCGCACAACAAACATCTTAAGAAATCATCGAGGTTGTTATGGCAGTTCGCCGTATTGAAGGTATGTTACATCTCGCGAACGAAGACCGTTATGCGATTTTAGTTGGTCGTTTTAACAGCTTTGTGGTTGAACATCTGTTAGAAGGTGCCATTGATACATTGAAACGTCATGGTGTATCAGAGGATAATATCACTGTTGTTCATGCCCCTGGTGCCTGGGAACTTCCTGTAGTTGCGAAAAAACTGGCAGCTTCAGATCGTTTCGATGCCATCATCGCGCTTGGCGCCGTGATTCGTGGTAGCACGCCTCACTTCGATTTCGTTGCAGGCGAATGTGCCAAAGGTTTAGGCGTGGTTGGCCTGGACACTGGCTTACCTGTCATTAACGGTGTACTCACTACGGACAGTATTGAACAAGCGATTGAACGCTCTGGAACAAAAGCAGGCAATAAAGGTAGCGAAGCTGCCCTGACTGCGATTGAAATGGTTAACTTGTTAAAGGCTATTTAACGCTATGTCGCAAACACTTCAAGCAACTTATGCAGCAAAACGTAAAGCACGTCGCTTTGCTGTACAAGGAATTTATGAATGGCAAATGAGCCACAATCCGGTGCATGAGATTGAAGCACGTACGCGTGTGGAAAATGCCATGCATAAAGTGGATCTGAGCTATTATCATGAATTGTTGACTCAAGTGGTTGCCAATCATGAAGCATTGGATGCGCTCTTAATTCCGGTACTCGATCGTGAACTTTCAGCACTGGATGGTGTTGAACTCGCAACCTTGCGTCTAGGCGCGTATGAACTCAAAGAACATCTTGAGATTCCATATCGTGTGGTTCTAGACGAAGCGATCGAGTTGGCTAAACATTTTGGCGGTGCCGACAGCCACAAATACATCAACGGTGTATTGGATCGTTTAGCGACAACTTTACGTGCAGCAGAAAAGCAACAAGCCAACTAATTAAAGTCGAATTGTTGTATGGCTGAATTTTCGATTATCGACACCTATTTCAATCGCAAGAATACCCATTCTGTCGATTTAGGCGTCGGTGACGATTCAGCCTTGCTCACCCCTCCGCCTCAGCAACAACTGGTCATCTGTGCCGATACACTGGTTGCTGGACGACACTTTCCTCTCGATACAAATCCGCATGCCATTGGCTGGAAATCGGTTGCTGTTAATCTTTCCGATATTGCCGCGATGGGTGCAAAACCGCATAGTATTCTTCTGGCATTGAGCCTACCCCAAATTGATCATGACTGGCTCAAAGCCTTTAGTCAGGGTTTGTATGATTGCTGCGATCAATTTGGCGTGAGTTTAATCGGGGGTGATACCACCCAAAGTCCGCATCTCACTTTATCTGTGACAGCCTTAGGCTGGGTCGATATCGGCCAAGCGGTGCCACGCTCAGGTGCAAAACCAGGTGATCTGATCTGCGTCAGTGGAACTGTCGGCGATGCTGCTTTTGCCTTAAATCATTTAGGTCATCCGCTACAGAAACGTCTGGACTATCCGACGCCACGCTGTCAGCTCGGTGCCGCCTTAAAAGGTCTGGCGCATAGCATGATTGATGTCTCGGATGGTTTAGCCCAAGATCTTGGACATATTCTCAAAGCCTCGCAAGTCGGTGCCAAGCTACAACTGGAACACTTACCGATCAATCCTGCCCTGCAGGCCTTAAGTGAAGCACAAAAATGGCAATATGCACTGGCCGGTGGCGACGATTATGAATTATGTTTTACAATAAGCCCGCAAAATTACGAAAAATTATTGCAAAAACAACTTGATGTTTCGATTAGTATAGTCGGCACAATTCAGCAGCAGCACGGCTTAACTTTTGAAAAAGATGGCGTAGATCATTTGCTTCAATTTAATGGGTATCAACATTTTGCATAAACCTGCGATCAATTTTAAAGCCATGTCATGGACCGACCGACTGATTGTGTTTATTGGCGTTGGCTTCGGCTCAGGACTGATGCCTAAAGCACCGGGGACCTTTGGTTCGGCCTTTGCACTTTTATTTATCCCGATTTGGCTGCATCTTGATTTTCTAAACAGTCTTTTTGCCATTGCCATCATGTCCCTGATTGGCATATATATCTGCGGGCATACTGCCAAGGTCATGGGCGTTCATGATGATGGCCGCATTGTCTGGGATGAATTCGCCGGACAATCCATCACATTTTTACCCTTGATCTATCTCGGCCAGATGAACTGGCTCTGGCTGCTGGTCGGTTTTGCGCTATTCAGATTATTTGATATCTGGAAACCGTGGCCGATTCGGGTCATTGACCGTCAGGTCGACGGTGGTTTTGGCATCATGCTGGATGACATCATTGCTGGCCTGTGGGCGGCTCTTTGTATTTTGATTTATTTTTACTTCACCGTGGCATAAGCCATATTTAGGATTAGAACATGTCAACGACTGTTATTATTCTTGCTGCAGGTAAAGGCACGCGCATGCGTTCAAGCTTACCGAAAGTATTACAACCGCTTGCAGGACGTCCTTTACTGGGTCATGTCATTGACACAGCAAAAAAATTAAACGCAGATAATATTATTACCATTTACGGGCACGGTGGCGAGCAGGTTCAAGCTGCTTTTACAGCGCAAAAAATTAAATGGGTTGAACAGAGCGAACAGCTGGGTACCGGTCATGCCGTACAAATGACTTTACCTGTCCTGCCCCAAGACGGCGTATCGTTGATTCTTTCTGGTGATGTACCCTGTATTAACCCGCTCACCTTGCAAAAATTACTCGATGCCACTGCAGAAACTGGCATTGGTCTGGTCACGCTCACCTTGCCAGATGCCAATGGTTATGGTCGCATCGTGCGTAAAAATGGTCAGATTCAGGCCATTGTTGAACATAAAGATGCAACGAACGAGCAACGTCAGATCCAAGAAATTAATACTGGCATTTATGCGGTCAGCAATGCCAAGTTGCATCAATGGCTGCCAAATTTAAGCAATGAGAATGTTCAGGGTGAATACTACCTGACCGATATTGTGGCGATGGCTCTGGCCGATGGTATGCAGGTTGCTTCAGTAGAACCGGAAATGGCCTTTGAGGTTGAAGGCGTAAATGACCGTGTGCAACTGGCAGCATTAGAACGTCAGTTTCAGGCATGTCAGGCCAAACAGCTGATGCAACAAGGTGTACATCTGATTGATCCGAGCCGTTTTGATTTGCGTGGTAATTTAACTGTCGGTCAAGATGTACAGATTGATATCAATGTCATCATCGAAGGTGATTGCGAGCTGGGCGACAACGTTGAAATTGGTGCTGGCTGTATCATCAAAAATACCAAAATTGCAGCTGGGACTAAAGTGCAACCTTATAGCATTTTTGACAATGCTATCGTTGGTGAAGATACCCAGATTGGCCCTTTTGCACGACTGCGTCCGGGTGCGAAGCTTGCTGCCGAGGTGCATATCGGTAACTTTGTAGAAGTGAAAAATACCACAATTGGCGTAGGCTCTAAAGCCAACCACTTCACCTATCTCGGTGATGCTGAAATCGGTGCCGGTTCTAATATTGGTGCAGGTACCATTACCTGCAATTATGATGGTGCGAATAAATTTAAAACCATCATTGGTGATCAGGCTTTCATTGGTTCGAACAGTTCATTGGTTGCACCTGTGAAAATTGGCAATGGTGCTACAGTGGGTGCAGGCTCGACGATTACTCGTGATGTGGAAGACAACAGTTTGGCGGTAGAACGTTCTAAGCAATTTGCCAAAGAAAACTATCCACGTCCGCAAAAAATCAAGAAATAAGGGGGAATAAATATGTGTGGTATCGTCGGTGGCATTGCAGAACGTAGCATTACCAATATTTTGATTGAAGGCTTAAAACGCCTGGAATACCGGGGTTATGATTCAGCAGGTTTGGCACTCATCAACAATAGCCAGGTCCTGCGTGAACGTCGTGTCGGCAAGGTCGCGAACCTTGAACAGGCCGTAAATGAATCACAGATCAGCGGCTCACTTGGCATTGCACATACACGCTGGGCAACCCATGGCAAACCGACTGAAGAAAATGCCCATCCGCATATTTCTGAAAATGTGGCAGTGGTCCATAACGGAATCATTGAGAACTATCAAGAACTTAAAGATGATCTTGAAGCTTTGGGTTATGTCTTTACTTCACAGACCGATACAGAAGTGGTTGCACATCTGATCAATGACGCCCTGAAATCTACCCCAAGCTTAATGGAAGCTGTGCGCCAGGTGGTACCACAACTCAAAGGTGCTTATGCCCTAGGTATCGTGCATACAGATCATCCGGATGAACTGATTACCGTACGTGAAGGTTCTCCGCTCGTCATTGGTGTGGGGATTGGCGAGAACTTTATCAGTTCTGACCAGCTGGCACTGCTCCCGATTACCAACCGCTTTATCTACCTGGAAGAAGGTGATATTGCGCGTTTGACCCGCACCACGATTGAAGTTTTCGTCGATGGTCAACTGGTCGATCGTCCGGTCAAGGAACTGAATGCTGCGGTCAGCAATGCCTCTAAAGGTGAATATAAGCACTACATGCTCAAAGAAATTTATGAGCAGCCTGAAGCGATCAAACAGACCATTTCTCAAGCCTTAAATGGCAATGACCTGCGCAAAGACTTTCTTGCCAGTGCGGAACAGGACTTCACAAAAATCCAGCAAATCCAGATTATTGCCTGTGGTACCAGCTATCATGCCGGCATGATTGCGAAATACTGGTTTGAACAGCTGATTGATCTGCCGTGTCAGGTCGAGATTGCCAGCGAGTTCCGTTATCGTACGCCAGTCATTGTGAATCACACACTCTATGTGTGTATTTCCCAATCCGGTGAAACTGCCGATACCTTGGCTGCATTACGTGATACACAGAAACGTGCGGCGGCCAAAGGGCTAGACATCACTACGATGACCATCTGTAATGTCGCTACATCATCGATGGTACGTGAGACCCAGCATAGTCTGTTGACATTGGCAGGCCCAGAAATTGGTGTGGCATCTACCAAAGCCTTTACCACCCAGCTTGCTGCTTTAATGCTGTTGGTATTAAAAATTGGTTCGGTCAAAAATAGCATTTCTACAGAACAGATGACGAAGATCAGCACAGAACTCTGGCATTTGCCTAAAGTGATTCTGGACACTTTACGTCATGATAATGAAATTTTAGGTCTGTCTGAGCTGTTTGTTGAAAAGCAGCATTGCCTGTTCCTGGGCCGTGGTACGCACTTCCCGATCGCACTGGAAGGTGCACTCAAGCTGAAAGAAATCTCCTATATTCATGCCGAAGGTTATGCGGCAGGTGAGCTGAAACATGGTCCATTGGCCCTAGTGGATAATGACATGCCGGTGGTCATCCTCGCGCCGCAAGATGACATGCTGGATAAACTGAAATCCAATATGGAAGAAGTTCAGGCACGTGGTGGTGAACTGTTTGTCTTTGCTGACGAAAATAGTGGTATTAAAGCCAAAGAGCGCCAGCATGTGGTACATATTCCGGCAGTCGATGCTGTCTTGGCACCGATTGTATATAGCATCCCGGTGCAGTTACTGTCTTATCATGTGGCAGTGCTGCGTGGTACAGATGTCGATCAGCCACGTAATCTGGCAAAATCGGTTACGGTAGAATAATTAAAATTGAATCAGGGCTGGGGATGTGTTCGTATAATTAAGTTTGTATCAAATAATTGAGTTTAGATTTAATTATTTAAGTTTGTATATCCATGAAGTAAACGAACAAACCCTACCCTGTAGACCTAGTGATTCTTCGCCAAGTCTACAGGGTTTTTAATGTAATTAAGCTCAAATTAGAATTACCCCCGAAATATAAAATTATAATCAATATATTCAATAATATAGATGTATAAGAACCTCACATAGATTCAAAAATCATCCCTTTTCAACATCCCCTTGAAAACATTTTATTCTTATTTAAAGTATGCTTCTTCACCTTTCTGAGTAAGAATTCGTATTTTAAAGCAGAAGAATCTCATACAAACTTAATTTCATCCAAAATTCAATAAATCAAATTTAAATACAAAATTAATTTCAAAATTAAAAGATGATGAATCATAAATATCAACAATTTAAGGAATTAAATAAAACAAACTTAATTTAATTCCCATAATTAGACGTAATATTTGGTCATAAAGTACAATAAGGGATAAAGAGCTATTATGCGCAAATTCTGAATAAGTCTACTAGCTACTCCTGTTACTATCAGCCCACCTTATTTAAAATTAGGTCTTTCATTCACTGGATATATTAATGTTAATGGATTTGATGTTAATGAGATAAAATCAAAACCCTGATAAAACTCCATGGCTTTTTGATTTTTTGCATGTATCACGTATCACAACAAAATTTACGCCAATAATTTGAGCAACCTTTTGAAACTTGTTGTTTAAGAGCATGAGCTAAAAGTACTTTTCCAATTCCTCGTTTCTGCACTGCTTGATCAACGGCAACGCGACCCACAACCACACAAGGTAATGGATAACGAGATAATCGTTTAGTGAGAACAGCATCAACCCATCAAATCCTATAGAGATACTTGATAGACAATAAAATCCTCTCACCTGTTGTGTTGTTTTTGAGTAAAAAAAATAAATACTTATGAACAATAAAGGATGGAACTTTATTGCTTTCATATATGTGTATCAGCATCAAGAGCAACATAGGTTTTACTTGTTCCTGATTTCTGATGTTGGGATGCGTGTTATTTTATGAACTTATTTAAATCATCTTGCCCACAATTAAATGATTTTGTCTGATGATGGGCTTGTAAAACCTTAATTTTCATCCAATAAACTCATTAATTTTTTCATCTCACCATTTTCAGGGCGTGGATTTTCAAGCAAATTCATTAACATATCACGATCAGCATTATTTACTTTTAACTTATGATGAGATTTAAGTAATTCTTTTGCTCGTTCAAATGAGGATTGGATCATAAAGGAACTCACACTCCCCCCCAATAAATTCGCAGCTTGCTCAATTACATTCTTTGCATCTACAGTTGAACGAATATTGATTCGTTCTGTTGCTACGTTAGCCATATTTTCCACCAATTTCTACATCAGTATGATGTACAAATTATAGAAAATTAAGCTAGTGGGAGTGCTTTAAGATTCAAATTTGCATATTTTATTTTAAAATATTTGGAATAAAAAATAAGAATTTTACTATGAACCAGAATGAATGGTCGGTTTGAGTCTGAATAGGCAGTTGGTTTACATAAGAATATGCAACGATGTTCACTAAGATGTAATTTGAATACTTTCGCCTATCGTTAACGGTTTTTAGACTCATCAATTGAGTATTAAAATACCCTATTAATCATTAAGCTACTGAATTAAATAAATAATTAAATAAAAATTATAAAATTTTGTTTGTATATAAATATATTTAAGTTTGTATAATTTTGCCAAATACAAAATTATCCTCCTTGAGATATGATGAATTATCAACCAAAATCCACAGGTCTCCTGTATGTCAAAAATTATAAAAAACTATGAAGAATTAGTAAAAGAAGGATATGGTCAAGGCCATGGACGAGATTATAAACCTTGCAAAACTGTTCATAATTTCAGTTCAATTGGTCGCTCTCACAGAGTACAAGGTCGCGTGAGTAAACGTCTTCACCACTTGTTTTCTGATCTAGAGTTATCCACCTTTTTACTGCTTGATTGGAATCAGAACGTTACAGATATTCGTGAACATTATCCTTTGGATATCTATGATCTTAACTCCATCTGTTCTCGTCACCGAATGAAAAAGGTATCGGTTGATTATCTACCTTTTACCCTATCTTCAGATTTTTTAGTTGATTTTGGCAAGTTTTCTATAGCCCTCGACACTCTTTATAGCAAGGATTTGAATAAAGCTCATATTATTGAGTCTTTAGAAATTAAACGTCGTTACTGGGAAGAAGAGCACAATACGCCATTCAAGCTGATTACTGAAAAGGATATTCCTGCTACGGTACTAGAGAACATTAAATGGCTGTATGTAGAAAAAAATGATCTTGAAATAAGAAATCATATGATAGATCAAGCAATTGACTTTATGGAAGAAATAAGACAGCACCCTCAAAGCTTATTGATCTCTTTCTGCAACCATACTGACCAAACTCAAAAAAGAGCTATCGGAACGACGCTCGCATTGTTTAGAAAACTATTTGCCCTGAGAATACTGCAATTTAATCTAGAAGTTTCGTATTTGGAGCTTAAACTCTCTGATATTTATGCAAGTAATTTGCTCCAGAACGAGAATACAGTCCATGAAACTAATTAATTCAGTTTACATCTTGAATTCAACACAATACCGGATACTAAAATTCTTACCGCAGTATACGGTATGGATTGCGATTGATAATAAAAATGCTTTTCCTGAACTTATTTTGTCCAAGGAACTTCAAACTCTCTCAGATGATCAAAGTCTAATACCAGCACAAGATCCTTATGAATACTTAAAACGATTAAACTTGAGTGAGGATTCTATTCAACTCAAAAAAAGAGATGAAAACTTTTTAATTATTCAAGATTTAATTAATGATGAACAAGTTCTTATCAATGCAAAAATCAGGACTGCAAAAATTAAAACTATACATCTAGAAAAAGAAGTATCAATTAATAAAATTCTACGACTCCTAAGACGCTACTGGCAGCGTGGTCAAACTATAAATGCGTTGGTACCGGACTATGAAAACTCAGGTGGAAAAGGCCAAAAAAGAGCTATAGGTGATAAAAAAATTGGCAGACCACGCATCTATGAATCAAATGAAGGTAAGAATGTCACCGAACAGGTTGAATTATATTTTAAGAAAGCCATCGAAGAGTATTTAGTTCCTGTCAAAAAACAATCCATTAACGAAACTTATCTTCGGTTTAAAAATTTATTTTCTAAGCACTTTCATCAAGTGCAAGCCGCAGATATTCCAACCTATGCCCAATTCTATTATTTTTATAATACGCGATATAGAAGTAAGAACAATTCCAAGGAAATTCTGACGAATCAGAAAACTCTGAAAGATCACAAACCTCTGACTTCAACAGCGACCATGCACGCAAATGGTCCTGGTGCACGTTATGAAATAGATTCAACAATCGCTGATATCTACCTTATATCATCACGAGATCCATCACAGATTATTGGCAGACCTACCGTATATATTGCTATCGATGTATTTAGTCGGATGATTACTGGGCTTTATGTCGGTATGGAAAACAGCTCATTTAACACAGCTATACAATGCCTCAGCGTCGCAATCCAAGATAAAGTGAAATTCTGTCAGAGTTATGGCTTGCAAATACAACAGGAAGACTGGCCGATTTATGGTTTACCTAGCGCCATACTTGCAGACCGCGGTGAACTAATTGGCTATCAAATTGAACTTCTTGAAAAAAACTTTTCTGTTCGAATTGAAAATGCACCACCGTATCGAAGCGATGCCAAAGGTATTGTGGAGAGGGCTTTCGGAATCATTCAGTCACGCTTTAAATCCTACGATAATATCGGGGTTGTTTCTGGATTCAAGGAAAAAAAGAAAGGCGGACATGATTATCGGCTAGAAGCTTGTCTGACTCTGGAAGAATTCAGAAAAATCATATTAAGTTGCATCTTATTACGCAATAATTTTGATGTCTTGACAAAATATGATCGCAGTGCCGATATGCCAACTGACTTGCCATCTATTCCTCTTAAGCTCTGGCAGTGGGGCCTACAGCACCGTACTGGGATGTTAAGACAAGTGGATAACAAATCACTATATGTTGGCTTGCTACCTAGGATTGATGCGTCCTTAAGTGACAAAGGACTTAAAGTCAAAGGCTTACTCTATCAATGCCTGGAAATGCATCAACAAGGCTGGTTTATTCGTAACACAACCAAATCTCGCCCGAAAAAGTTGCGGATTGGTTTTGATCCATACTCAGTAAATACCATTTATGTTTTTTATGATGAAAATAAATTGGAATACTGGGAAGCTCACTTAAGCGATGCCTCACGTCAATATAAACACCTGACTTGGTGGGAAGCTGAACAAATTCAAAAGGCAATCAAAACTGTTGAAAAACAGCATTCGCAACTCAAGTCTGTAGCCATCAGCGAATTGCAGGATTTTACTGACAACATCATTAAGTCAGCACAGAGTCGGCGGGCTCAAGCGGGAGTTCACCAACTTTCTAATGCACAACGTACTCGAAATATCCGGCAGAATAAACAAGAAGCCATGCAGATGGAACGTGCGGAACACCTACAAAACAGGCCTGTTAATTCTATCCGGACCATCAATCCCAATAAAGATAATACTCAAACATCCCCATCTCAAACCAGCAATCTAGATTTGACAAGTCAACCAGATTTAATGAGACAATTATTTGAAGAGGACGATGAAGAATGAATAATAATGAACTCACGATTAATACATCAATAGAAGACATCTATGGGGATAATTCTCTCATTACTCAATTACCGCCCATTCTTGACACGAAGTCGGTTATTAAACACCTACGAGGGAAACTAAAATTTATTCCAGAGCAGCGTTTTTTGCCTCAACCGGAAAGAATTCATCTAATTGCTCAACTGCCTCATGATTTTTTCCAACCACTCACCAAACATCTATCCCTTGAACAAAAAATTTCTATCATGATCCGGCAAGGTTACGTGAGTAGAAACATCAATAATGGTGATCGACACAGGCATTTGCACGCGGCTTTTCAACAACTAGAACTTTCAAACGAAAGCTCTTACCGCTACGCTCCTCCAGAATCGACAGCCACTAGTATGTCTATTATAGGATGTTCTGGAAGTGGAAAAACGACCACAATGAACAAGATTTTGCGTTATTATCCGCAAGTGATTGAGCATAAACAACTGGGGTTAAAGCAAATTGTTTATCTTAAAATTGATTGCCCGCATGACAGCTCTTTAAAAAACTTATGCTCAAACTTTTTTAGAGCAGTAGATTTAGCATTAGGAGATACTAACTTCGAGCATCGTTTTACCAGAAGCCGCTTAAATGTAAATGCCATGCTGCAGCAGATGAAAATCATCGCAAATAACTATTCAATTGGACTTTTAATCATTGATGAAATCCAGCATTTGAATACAAAAAAATCTGGTGGGGCCGAGATTATTCTTAATTTCTTTGTCACCTTGGTGAATGTCGCATCCATTCCGATCGTGATGATTAGGACACCCAAAGCCAATGAAATTTTGCAAGAAGACTTGAGATCAGCTAGACGCAGTGCAGGATTAGGCTCTTTAATCTGGGAACCTATGCGTAATGAAGCCCCTACCCCCGATCCTAGTACTCCCGATCAAATGATTATTTCTGAATGGCATGCTTTTACAAATAAGCTATGGCAGTATCAGTGGGTTCAACAACCAGCTGAACTGACCGATGAATTAAGAGCCACTTGGTATTATTATACGCAAGGTATTCCGGATCTAGTGGTTAAGTTGTTCTGTCTGGTACAAATTCATGCAATCACCATCGGTCTGGAAAAAATCACCTCAGAATTATTTAAAAAAGTCTACGAAGAACAATTGCAGCCAGTCCACGATATTCTAGATGCACTGCGTTCAGGCAATCCTGCACGTATTGCACGGTATTCTGACCTCACTATCCCTCAAGTTCAAATTGAGGAGTATGTTGAACAACACCGTTTTAAAGCCGCATTAAAAACAGAAAAACAGCATAAAGATCTGGGACCGCATTATTCTACTTTAATAGGTATGCTGACAGTATTAGGTCATCCCGCCGCTACAATAGAACCGCATGTCACTTCTGCATTAAAAAAATATCCAAACGAAAACTTACAGGTACTCCTCCAGCATATTCTGGAAATATTAGACAGCCCTGTAGCAGAAGATAAGTTTAAACAGCATCAAACCACGACTCCGGCAAGGAAGCCACGGACATCTCGTAAAGTCATGAAGCCGGAGGAATGGAAAAGTACTGAAGCCAATGACTTACGAATTTTTTTCAGTCAGGCACAAGAACAGGAAGTAGATGTTTATGAGTTATTAAAATCATCTCCCTATTTGTTTGATCCTACTCATCCAATTTTGCATTAAGCAACAAAGAATGGAGAGCACGGTATTATGATTTCGAATTTTCCAATGCCATATCCGGATGAGCTGATTTACAGCGTAATTGCACGTTATGCTGTTCACAATGGGATTCTGAGTCCAAAATATCTCACCGAAGAATTATTCAACAACAGAAACTTAACACCAACTTACGATTTACCCTCTCATCTAGACAGGTTGGCCAGCTATTTACCAGATCAATATGATGCACTTATTTTAATCAGCCAACATACCCTATTACCAATTTATCAACTATTTCAAACTAAAACAATGATGAGTTATGCTGTGCAGGCATTAAGGAATGAACAGTATCAATCACTGCACATTAAATTGGGAAAAAATGCATCGCGGATCAAATCTGTGAGTTTTTTCAGATTCTGTCCAGGTTGCTGGAAAGACCAGATGGAGCAATATGGTGAAGTTTACTGGAAACGTAGCTGGCAGATTACTGGATACGAGTACTGTACCCAACATGAGCAACCTCTCTTTGTGAGTGCTATCCCTTGCAACGGGGTAGACAGAAAATTTTACTGTGCTCACTTAAATACCCTGAAAAGTTCTTCACAGCTTGTATTTAATCCTCAGGACTTAAATCACCATATCGAGCTTGTGGGACTGATTGAAGAGCTACTCGCTCATTCAACACCCTTCAATGTGCAGGATTTTTCTACTGTATCAGATGCTTATTTTCTTATCTTAAAAGATAGGGAATTACTATCAGGCCGTAAAAATATCAATTACGAAAAAGTCCGCCAATTAGTCATTGAATATTGGGGCGAAAGTTTTCTTCAATATTATCATTTAGGTGATCTGCTGTCTGAGAACTGCTGGCTCAAAAATATCTGTAGGAAACACCGCAAGGCGTTTTCTTATCTTGAGCATCTAATCGCATTAAAAGCTCTTGTTCCAGAGAAAAATCCGATTGAAACATATAAGCAATATATTCACCTAGCATCCATGGATCTAGAGGAAGCCACCACAACAGTAACAATATCTATGGATAATAAAGTAGATCGAACATTATCTGAGGACCAAAAACAATGGACAAAATTAATCCTAGAAAGGCCTGTCAAACAGGCTCGCCAACAAAATAGCTCACTGTATGCTCGCTTATATCGCAATCATAAAGATTGGCTATTATTTATCAATAAATCAGCTTTAACTCCCCCGCCTTCTATCCCTAAACCACGTATTGACTGGAGAGCTCGAGATCGACAGTTTGTTAAACAACTCATCAAAATACGGGATGAATTATTAGAAGATCTAGACTCCCCACAATGGACAAAAAAGTTTTTTATTAGACAACTGGGTTCAGTGAGTATGATTGAAAAAAACTGGAATTTTTTCCCATTGACTTCAGTCTTTTTAGATCGTTATGCTGAGTCTGTGGATTGTTACCAAATACGTCGTCTGACTCGAACCTATATTCGTCAACAAACTGAAAATAAAGACTATCCACCAAGTGTTTTTTTACGTGAATCTGGATTAAGTGAGCAGCGATTGACACCAGAAGCACGTCGATTCTTTAAGAATATTCTGGGGAAATAAAAGTGGCTAACCTTCCATTCGTATGTTTACCTGAAGCAACACAATACTACAGTGCAACACAGATAACTCATCGTGGTAAAACTCGTTTCAATATTAAAACTACAATGCGCGATTCCGAAGAAAAGCGTTTTTTTCATTCAAAAAGACCAATTGAAAGTATCCTTTTATACCACTACAAAACACCACTGAGCAGTGTTTTCCCTGTACGTTTAGTCAACCATAAGCTCACTCAAATCAATTTGGGATTTTTGAACGAGACCAATGCAGAAAATTCAACTGTAAATACCCATCCGACATATCGCAATCGTCCCTGCTTCAGTTTCCAATATCACAATCCAGGAGATGCTTTGGAGGGGTGGACCATCCAATTACCTAAACTGGTACTCGCACGAGATCTTTTTTTCTCTCATCCTTATTTATTACGTGCTGCATTATTTTCTGAAAGATATACAACTGATGTCTTAATTGATCGTAATGATGCTAAAGCCTTTCATATTTTTGTTGCACCAAACAGAAAAATAACAGCCAAGGATCTAAAGGACCCTGTTTTTCTAAAAAAACTAGCATTAATTTTATTACACCCTGAATTAAATCAATCTTTTTTAAGTATTTATGAAAAAACCATTAAAAACCAAGCTCAATCTAAAGCCTATGATTTTGATATGGATGCTCCTATCCTCAAAAACATTGAACTTGATGTTGATGGATGTATTTATTCAGACAGCAAAATATTTCGGATCGAACGTATCAATTCATTCGGAAATTTAGAAACAGGAATAGATAAACCTGTTAAATTTCATTTTTTATCCCAAAAAAGTTTTGGACAGGCTAAAGATATACTAGATAAAAACCAGCATACTAAAAAACAGACAAGTCAGGATAAATCTAAATTTGATGATGAAGCTAACGCTGATATTGATCAGGAAATTACACAACTCAAAAATATTGTGGGGGAAATTTATACCATAGAAGACCTACAAATCTCACTAAATACTTCATGCTCAGAAATTAATATAACAAGACGAAATACAAGTAGGGAAGCTCTTCATGAGGACCAACCATTTGCTGGTGGAGAAGGAGAAGACGAAGGCACCCTTCCAGGATTTAGCATAGAGGCAGAAAATAATTTTACAAGTTCAACTTATCAAGACCTTAGCAAAATGCTGAAAAAAATAGAAGGCAAAGGCTATAAAGTCAAACAAATTCATAATAAGTCTTTCATAAAATATGGCCGATTCAGAGGGCATAAATTGACTAATGGTCAAAATCGCCGATTTTATGTAAATCTAATACTCGACAGAGAAGATAATGAGCTTTTTTATTTATGTGAAATTGATACCTCTGATGGAAAAAAGAATATTTCCACATTACTGATACCATACGATGTTAATGCAAATAAAATCTTCCTGAACAAAACCTTAGAATCTTTCAAAATTGCAATTTTATCGCAGTCTTTAAGTTGGCCAAAAGACTTTATTAACAAAGTTTGTAATATCCAGTCATATATAATGATTAACCATATTTCAAAAAAAGATCACGTTGTATCAAATACTTATCATGCAGACTGGGCACAGCGCATTCTAGAAAAATGGAAATCTATATATGACTCACCATAAATCTCCAAAGTTATTCTCTAACAAAAGTACTGATCGTGAGATCTTACAATTACTGGCTGAATATTCTGGAATGCTGGCTCACAAAATTACGAATGAAGGAAGCTGAATTAAATAATTTTGGCTCTAGACTACCAGCATATATTATATATTTTTCTTATTTTCAGGGATTTTAATGACTTACATGACCAAACTGACCTGCTTTAAAGCCTATGATATTCGTGGCAAACTCGATACTGAACTCAATGAAGATATTGCCTATCGGATTGGTCGTGCCTATGGACAGATCTATCAACCAAAAACCGTGGTGATTGGCTGTGATATTCGACTCAGCAGTGAAAGCTTAAAACAGGCCACCATTCACGGTTTAAATGATGCGGGTGTCAATGTTCTGGATCTGGGCATGACCGGCACGGAAGAAGTCTATTTTGGCGCCTTCCATCTGGATGTGCAAGGTGGCATTGAAATCACGGCCAGCCATAATCCGATGGACTATAATGGCATGAAACTGGTACGTGAAAATGCCCGTCCAATTAGTGCCGATACTGGTCTTAAAGAGATTCAGGCTTTAGCAGAATCAGATGAATTTATTGACGTCAGCAATAAAGGCCGTACTGAGAAATATAATATTCTGCCTGAATTTGTAAATCATCTGATGAGCTATATTGATCCGGCAAAAATCCGTCCGATGAAACTAGTCATGAATGCCGGGAATGGAGCAGCAGGCCATGTGATTGA
Source organism: Acinetobacter sp. YH12156 (assembly GCF_013418235.1). Taxonomy (NCBI): domain Bacteria; kingdom Pseudomonadati; phylum Pseudomonadota; class Gammaproteobacteria; order Moraxellales; family Moraxellaceae; genus Acinetobacter; species Acinetobacter sp. YH12156. The sequence continues at coordinate 97,264 of NZ_VPCL01000010.1, read as the reverse complement.
TGCCATTGAGCAAAAGTTTCAACAACTCAATATTCCGGTCGAATTTATCAAAATTCATCATGAAGCTGACGGCAATTTCCCGAACGGGATTCCCAATCCGATTTTAACTGAAAACCGTGACAGCACCCGTGATGCTGTGATTGAGCATGCTGCCGACATGGGCATTGCCTGGGATGGTGACTTTGACCGCTGCTTCCTGTTCGATGAAAAAGGCCAGTTTATTGAAGGCTATTATATTGTTGGTCTTTTGGCTCAAGCCTTCTTGCTAAAACAATCGGGTGAGAAAATTGTGCATGACCCGCGTTTGGTCTGGAATACACTGGATATTGTAGAGCAATATCAAGGGATCACGGTTCAGTCCAAGTCAGGTCACGCCTTTATTAAAGATGTGATGCGTGAGCATAATGCGGCCTATGGCGGTGAAATGAGTGCACATCATTATTTCCGTGACTTTGCCTATTGCGATAGCGGCATGATTCCATGGTTACTGGCTATTGCCGTATTATCAGAAACACAGCAATCTTTATCTTCTCTGGTGGAGGAGATGATCGCCAAGTTCCCATGCAGTGGTGAAATCAACTTTAAAGTCGCCGATACCCAAGCGACCATCCAAAAACTTTTCGATCATTATGCCGATCAGCAGCCGGAGATCGATCAGACCGATGGGGTCAGCCTTAATTTTGGTGCATGGCGTTTTAATGTGCGGGCATCGAATACTGAACCGCTATTGCGTCTGAATATTGAAAGCCGTCGTGATCATAATCCACGACCAATGCAGAATTATGTCGATGAGTTAACTCAGCTGATTCAGAGTTAATCTTCACGCATACAGCACAATAAAAATGGGAGCTGTTCATCAAAAGCTCCCGTTTTATATTTATATCGCTATAAAAATTTTAACGATAGCCATTCGGATTCTGCTTCTGCCAGTTCCAGCTGTCAGCGAGCATGTCCTCTAAACCATACTGAGGTTGCCAGCCCAACTCTTGGACTGCACGGGTATTGTCTGCAAAACAGGTGGCCACATCGCCTTCACGACGAGGGGCTAATTCAAATGCAATCGCAACACCATTCACCTGCTCAAACGTATCTTTAACTTGTAGAACCGAAATGCCATTACCTGTACCAATATTCCAGGCACGGCAACCTTGCGCAGTTAAACGATTATTGAGGGCACATAAGTGTGCATTGGCTAAGTCGACTACGTGTATATAATCGCGCACACCAGTCCCATCCACCGTGTCATAATCATGACCGAAAATAGATAGCTTTTCACGACGACCGACTGCCACTTGAGTCACAAAAGGCATCAGGTTATTGGGAATACCTTGTGGATCTTCCCCAATCTGGCCACTTTTATGCGCGCCGACCGGATTAAAATAACGTAATAAGGCAATCGACCAATGTTCATCCGCCACAGACAACTTTTCCAAGAGCTGCTCAACAATCAGCTTGGTATAGCCATAGTTATTGGTCGGCATTCCGGTAGGCATTTCTTCATTTAAAGGTGAAGGATTATTTTCGCCATACACCGTTGCTGAGGAACTAAACACCAGCTTAAAAACCTGCGCGCGCTGCATCGCCTGAACCAGGCTGATTGAACCGGCAATATTATTGTCAAAATAAGCCAATGGTATTTGCTGGCTTTCACCGACGGCTTTAAGCCCGGCAAAATGAATCACTGCATCAATGCTATTTTGCTGAAAGACTTGATCCAGTAACTGGCCATCCCGGATATCCCCTTCAATAAATGTCAGGCTTTTCTGGGTCAACTGTTGCACCCGATTTAAAGACTCAGCAGCGCTATTGCACAGATTATCTAAAACCACCACCTCATAGCCGGCATTTAATAACTCAACACAAGTATGCGAACCAATATAGCCTGCTCCACCGGTGACCAAAATTTTAGCCATGCTGCTTCCCTAATAAAATGTTAATTAAACCTTGAGTTGAACCATCCAGACCACCTAGCTCAGACTGTTCACCATTCAAAATAGGCAGCAACTGGTTGGCAATTTCCTTGCCTTTCTCCACGCCCCACTGGTCAAATGGGTTGATATTCCACAGCACTGATTGCACAAAGACCTTATGTTCATATAGAGCAATCAGCATACCCAGATTATAAGGATTCAGCTCTTGCATCAACAGCGTACTGCTCGGTTGGTTGCCTTCATACTGTTTATAGGCCGGCAAGCTCTCTAATTCTTTTTGGTCCAAGGCCTCATTCCCAAAGGCCAGTAAACGTGATTGCGCCAAGCAGTTAGAAAGGGCCAAATGATGCTGTTCAATTAATGCCTCAGCACTGTCTGCATAGGTATATTGCTGACTGTTATAGCGCTTGACCGGCGCAATAAAGTCACAGCTGACTGACTGCGTACCTTGATGGAGGAGCTGATAAAAGGCATGTTGCGCATTCGGTCCCACTTCGCCCCAAATAATCGGGCAGGTATCCAGCTGGACTTTTTCACCATCACGTTGAATCGACTTACCATTGGATTCCATTTCCAGCTGTTGCAAATAAGAAGCAAAGTATTTCAGTCGTCCATCATAAGGCAGGATCGCATGGGTCTGAATATCCAGAAAATTGTTATTCCATGCACCCAAGAGCCCCATCAACACCGGAATATTGCGCTCAAAAGGCTGATACTGAAAATGCTGATCGACCGCATAGGCACCGGCCAGCAGCTGCTTAAAACCTTCAATGCCGATACTCAGTGCAATCGGCAATCCGATACAGGACCACAGTGAATAGCGACCACCGACCCAGTCCCACAACAGTAGCTGGTTTTCCGGAGCAATTCCCCAGGCCGTCATTTTCTCCGGCTTGGTAGAAACTCCAATAAAATGATGCTTCAGAATATAGGGATGCTGACCCAAGGCCTTTTCTAACCACAAGCGTACTGTCTGGGCATTGGTCAGAGTATCAATCGTGCCAAATGATTTGGACGAAATAATAAATAGCGTGGTTTCCGGACGCAGTTGATGCAACAACTCGGACAGCTGACTGCCATCCATGGTCGAGACGAAATGCACATTGAGTGGCTGGGCAGACTGGTATTTAAAATCCGATAAGGCATGGGTGACCATTAGAGGGCCAAGATCTGATCCGCCCACGCCAATATTGACCACATCCTGAATCACTTCCCCGGTGGCACCACGACGCTGCCCGGCATGAATTTGCTCGACCAAGGCATACATGCGCTCAAGTTGAGCATGCACATCAGCGGCCAGATCGGCATGCTGCTGATCCTGGACTGGCAAGCGTAATGCCCAATGCATGGCAGCACGTTGCTCGGTATAATTAATGTCCTGATTTGAAAATAAAGACCCGATCCAGGATCTTAAGTTTTGTGCATCTGCCCATTCAATCAGGTCCTCCATCACCGTGTTATCAATTCTGTGTTTACTATAATCGAAGACCAGCTGTTCAAACTGAATTGAATATTTGTTAAAACGCTGAGGATCGGCGGCAAACAGTTCTCGTAGATGCACCGCATCAAGTTGTTCTTTGCTCGAGGCGAGTTTTTGACACACAGTTTCAGTATTTAGATCTGGTTTAAGCTGACTTAACATTAACGTCCCACCCCAATATAATTAAAACCACGCGCCTTGATATAGGCCGGATCATACAGATTACGCCCATCCAAAATCAGGGGATGCTGCATCAGTTTAATGAGGTGTGGATAATCTGGACTACCATACTGTTTCCAGGCAGTCATCAAACATAAGGCATCTGCCCCCTCAACTGCCTGATATTGATCTTCACACAGTATTAGATCCTGCCGTGTCCCATAGACTTTTTTAATATTGGCCAATGCTTGCGGATCATGCAGTTTGACCGTCACCCCTTGCGCCCATAATGCAGTGAGCATGGCATGCACTGGAGATTGCTGGATGCTCGGGGTATTTTCTTTAAAGGCTGCGCCCCAAATCGCCACCACTTTTCCCTGTAAATCGCCACGGAAATAATTCCATAGTTTGCGGAACAGTAATTCTTTTTGTTGTTCGTTAATCTCCCAGACCTGTTCCAGTAACTGGTTTTTTACCCCTGAATCTGCTACTGCATGCGTTAAGGTGCGGATATCATGCGAGAAGTTCTCTCCACCAAAACCGACGCCCGGAAACAGATAAGCCGAACCAATCCGGTTATCCGCCGCCATGCCTTGGCGCACCTGTTCAATATCGATGCCGAGTTTTTCTGCCACGCTGGCCAGATCATTCATATAACTGATCCGGGTGGCCAGCATGCCGGAAATACTGAGTTTGGTAAATTCGGCATCCAGTACCGGCATAAACAGATACTGCTGCGCACGCGGAAACAAGGGGCGTAACAGCTCTCTGATTTTAGCCTGTGCATCTGCATGATCACAGCCCATGATCAGCTGCGTGGCCTGAACAAAACTACGCAGGGCATTACCTTCCTGAATAATATCGGGCAGATAAATCCAGTCATCATTCGGCAGCAGTTGCTGAAAACGTTGGGTACCATGCAAGCCAAAGGTCGAAGCATTAATCATCAGCTTGGGATGAGCAAAACAGGCATGCCGAATGGTATCCAGCATCTGAAATGCCTGCTGCTCTTCGGTGGCGTTAAAACTAAAGAAAAAAACATCCTGATTAAAATCCAGATGCTGAAAATCACAACAGTTTAAAAAACCGGATTTTTCCTGTTTGTGCAGCAATGACTGCAAGGATTCATCCTGAAAATAAGTCCGGGCCGGCTCATCTGCACTGAAGCTGTTACACCACACCACCTGATGACCACATTCAGATAAAAGGGCCGAAATGACCCCGGAAAATAAGGTTTTCCCCAGTACTGCGACTTTCATAGTATTCCTTGGTTATTATTTTTTATTATAAAGCGAGTTCTTGGATCAACGCTTTAAACTCGCGACCAAGCTTGGGATGATCAACCCCATAATGTAATACAGCTTTAAGATAGCCAAGTTTGTTGCCACAGTCAAAAGTTTGACCTTTCATGCGATAAGCTTCCACTGCTTCAGTCTGCTGTAACATGGCAATCGCATCGGTGAGCTGAATTTCATTGCCTGCCCCGCGTGGTGTCTGTTCCAGAAGCTGCATGATTTTTGCCGGCAGGATATAACGCCCCACCACAGACAGATTCGATGGTGCCGTCCCGACTGCCGGTTTCTCGACAATCCCTTGCATCACAGTACTGTGACCTTCGGCAGGTGACTCTGCCACATCGACAATGCCATATTGATCCACCAGATGGTTAGGTACCGCTTCGACCATGATTTGTGCTGCTGCAGAGGCTTCATAACGCTGAATCATTAAGCTCAAGTCATTCTGAGTCTGTGTATCTTTCACCAGAACATCAGGAAGCAGGACCGCAAAGTCATCTTCACCAATCACGGCTTTCGCACATAGTACCGCATGCCCCAAACCTAATGGCTGCGGTTGACGTACGCTAATAATACTGACACCTACCGGTAAAATTTCAGTAATTTCTTTGAGTAAATCGGTTTTGTTTTTTTGCGCAAGCGTAGTTTCCAGCTCAAAGTTACGATCAAAGTAATTTTCAATCGATGCCTTGGAAGAATGCGTCACCAAAATAATTTGTTCAATTCCGGCGGCTACCGCTTCACGGACCACATATTCAATCGCCGGACGGTCGACCACCGTGACCATTTCTTTGGGAATCGATTTGCTGGCCGGTAAAAAACGTGTACCGAGGCCTGCCACAGGAAGAATTGCTTTCTTAATCATATCTATAAATAACCTAGTTCACTTGAATGTCATTACCACGGACATAACCATCGACATAGTATTCCAGCTGCGCCAATGCCCATTCAATATCGGATTGGGTCGCTGAAAGTTCATGCATCCGGTTAAAGACCTCCAGGATTTCTGCCAATGGATAATGCTTCTCGACTGATCTCAAAATACGCTTATGCGAGGTAATTTCTGTATTTTCTTCATCAATCAGCAGTTCTTCATACAGCTTTTCACCCGGACGTAAGCCGGTATATTGAATTTCAATATCGCCATTTGGATTTTTTTCTTCACGGACTTTAAGTCCACTGAGTGAAATCATTTGTCGTGCCAGATCCTGAATCCGTACCGGTTCACCCATATCCAGCAAGAACACATCTCCACCGGTACCGAGGGCACCAGCCTGAATCACCAGCTGCGAGGCTTCCGGAATGGTCATAAAGAAACGGGTCACTTCGGGATCGGTCACCGTAATTGGCCCACCCTTGGCAATCTGCTGTTTAAACAGCGGTACCACCGAGCCCGAAGAACCCAGTACATTACCAAAGCGGACAATACTGATCTGGGTCTGGTCCTGAGCTTCTGCCATGGCCTGACAATAAAGCTCTGCCATCCGCTTGGTCGCACCCATCACGTTGGTCGGACGTACTGCTTTATCGGTTGAAATCAGTACAAAGGTTTCAACGCCTTTTTTCACCGCAGCATTGACACTAAATGCCGTTCCCACCGCGTTATTTTTCAGGCCTGCTAATGGGTTACACTCCACCAGAGGTACATGTTTATAAGCCGCTGCATGATAAACTGTTTGGATCTCATATTGTTCAATCACCCGCTCCAGCTTGCGTTCATCCAGTACTGAGCCCAGGATCGGAATAATGTCACATGTGGCAGTGAGACGTAATTCTTTATCAATACTATATAAAGCAAATTCTGTCAGTTCATAAATGATAATTTTGGCCGGCTGGTTTTTAATAATCTGGCGACAAAGCTCAGAACCAATTGAGCCACCTGCGCCTGTCACCATCACCACTTTATCTTGAATATTTTTGGCTAAAAGTTCTGCCACCGGAGGTACCGGATCGCGGCCCAGCAGGTCAATAATATCCACTTCCTGAATATCGGAAATTCGAATTTCACCATCGACCAGTTTAGTCAGGCCGGGAATTTCAGTAATTTTAAGATGTGCGGGTTCTAAAAATTTAACGATTTCACTTTTACGTATCCGCCCGACTGAGGGCAGTGCAATCAAAATTTCACTAATCTTTAATTTAGGGAAATATTTCAAAGCAATATCTGGTAAATAAACTTGAATCCCACCAATATTTTGGCCATTTAAAGACGGATTATCGTCAATAAATATAATCGGCACATGCTCATTGGAGCGATTTAAGGTGGCTGCCACCTGTTGCCCTGCATTCCCAGCGCCGTAAATCGCGATACGTTTTTTAGGCACTCCGGCCTGTAAATAAGAACGCACGATAAAACGGATAAAACCTCGGCTAAACCAGACCCAGGCAAACATCATAAAGCCAAACATCAACGGGATGGATGTCGGAATAAAGGCATGGGTACTATAAGCCAATAAATACAGGCCAATCACGGATAAGATCGTTGCCAAACCCAGTTTAACAATAAAAAATTCATTGAAGGTACGCACAATAAAGCGATATACACCGCAGAGAAATAGAGCCAATACAGCAATAGCACTGACCCAAACCGCACCAAAAGGAATATTCGGTACAACTTCTGCGCCGAGGTCAAACTGGCGGATGGCATAACACAGCCAGATTAGAACAGGGAAAATACAAAAGTCTAAAATGACTAAAAATGCGAGTTTTGCTGAACGTGGAGATTCAACCAGAGGAATTACAAGAGATTTCATATATTTTTCAGCACGTCATATCTTAATTTAAAGAAGTTGTTATTAAGACTTATGTTCTATGATACTTCCCACTTCCAAGAAAGAAAATGTAGGGATAATATTATTACTTGCAACTTTCACCCCAATACTTAAGTGTACAAATTGTTCAACCACCACATCATGGTCCAATAATGTACCCATATTTAAAATAGCACCATCTTGAATAATGGTATTTGTTCCAATAACACACCCAGCCATAATACTTACCCCCTGCCCTATTTTCGCACTAGGAGCAATGACGGTTTGTGGATGTATAATAGTCGTAATTGGTATAGATAAATCAAGCAGTAATTGTTGCCACTTTTGTCGTATTTGGTTATTTCCAACCGCAATGATGGCCTCGAAATCTTGTTGCTTGATTAAGGATAAGTTTTGAATATTTGAAACAATAGGATAACAACCTGCCCATTCCTGCTCAGGCCATCGATCATCAACAAAAGAAATACTCTCCCAATTACCTAAAAGTTCAGCAACTTCAGCAATTGTTTGGCCAAAACCGCCTGCTCCTAAAATAAGCAATTTTTTTTCAGGCATCAGGATTTCCTGCTTTCAATTTGATGGCCAAGAATACTAATGGTAAATAAGCAATCAATATCGCGAATTCAGGATACGCCCATTGTTGGGTAGTCGTGATATAGGCGATTGGAAAGAGCCACAATAAATTAATAGCTGCTACCGCCAAAGTCACTGGCGTATGGTTGCCCCATTTACGCGATAAAATTTGATAGCTGTGGCTGCGATGCGCATCATACATTTTATAGCCACTGAGTACGCGTTTAATCAGGGTATAAGTCGCATCGACCACAAATACACCTAGACAAATAATCCATGCACAAAACAGCGCCAAGTTTTCTTTGAGGGCAATTAATGCCAAAATCCCTAATGTTAGCCCTAAAAACCCACTACAGGCATCGCCCATAAAAATTTTGGCTTTGGGAAAGTTCCATAATAGGAAGCCAAATACGCAAGCAGCTAATAACCAAAGTAGATCTGAATTCAGCGATGTATTTAGCAGAGAGTACAAAATTGCCATACTCACTGTGGCGGTAATGGCTTCAACACTGGCAATACCATTAATGCCATCCATAAAATTATATAGATTGAGTAACCACACCAAAAACAATACCGCAATGATATTGGCTACAAAGCCGAGTTGCAGACCATTAAAAGCAGTGACTTCGGCAAAACCACCTAAACTGATCACCGCACCTATAGCCACTAGAAAATGGATGGCTAGACGCAACATGGAATTGATATGCCCATGATCGTCTAAGAAACCAAGCAGTGCAATAACAAAACCTGCCCCCATAAGGGTTAAGCCTATATGGACTGTCAGTTGTTGGCTATAGATCAGCACAGCCAATGCCAATAAATAGCTACACACCACAGCTACACCACCACCACGTGGTGTGGGTACACTGTGGGAGCTTCGTTCATTGGGGTTGTCTATGATATTTTTCTTTAGGGCATAATGCCGCATGTAGCCTGTAAATAGTAATGTCAGTATAAAAAATACAATGCTCTGTGCAAAAATTAACATACTTGAATTACTCTTTCATTTTTAGATAATCTTGGCCTGCTTTCAACATGGCTTGCTGGGTACTTAACGGAGCTATCCAGCCCAACAACTTTTGAGCCTTGGAAGCATCTACTTCAAGTGATTCAAACAGTTGTTCATAAAGTTTGGATTTACCTACACATGCAGCCCCTAGTTTCATAAGAGGCTGTGGAATATAAATAAAATATGGCGGTTTTTCCATACCCTGTTTTAAATATTGCACCAGTTCACGTGTGGAAATGCTGTTCTGATCTGCCACTAAAAATGTCTGGTTGGCAGCGTTAGGATGCTCAATACAAACCTGAATAAAATCGACCAAGTTCTCAAGTGCGACAAAACTGCGTTTGTTTTGTGTACGTGCAAAAGGTAAAGGTAAATTGGTTGCAACCAGTTTAAGCAGTCGAGCAAAGTTACCTGGTGCATGTGCTGCATAAACCAATGGTGGACGGATAATGACTAACTCTGTGTCTGAGCCAGCAAATAGTTTCTTCAATTCTTCTTCAGCTTCTAGTTTGGAAACCGCATAATCTGCATGAGGTTGTGGTATAGCATCTTCTGTAAATGGTTGCTGTAAGGTCACTGAACCATTGACGCCTATAGAGCTCATAAAGATAAAACGTTTTACTTTTTTGTCCAAAGCCTGGCGCGCCAGTTGTAAAGTACCTTCTACATTGACTTTACGGAATTCAGTTAGGGGATCTACACTTTGATCATTTAAAATATGTGCACGACCTGCTAAATGAATAATAACATCTATATTATCAGGCAAGTTTGCTTTAAAAATATTGTTAGCTAAAATTTGCTCAATAAGTTGCTGTTCATCTTTCAATGATCTAACTAAAGAAATAACCTGATAGATATTTTTCTTAAGTAGCTCAAAAATCAAAGCTTTGCCAACAAAACCATTACCACCTGTAATTAATATTCTACTCATTATCCAATCTCAGAGTTTTAATGAATTTTTCAAGTAAAATATCTTGATGGTAATATTTTTCCAAAATAGTACGTGGCGAGTTCACCTGACTTGCCTGCTCTTTATCACAAATTTCATCTATTAGCTGTGCTAAATGCTGTGGAGAATTCGAGCCATCAACCCAACCAATTTGATGTTCTTTCACCATGCTTGCGACTTCTGCATTTTCATCCATAATCGCCAAAATAGGTCGATTTGCTGCCATACTAAAGTACGCTTTACTTGGCACACCTAACCCAAACATACCATCGGCTAAAGTAACGATCGCAACATCACAAGAACTCAAACCTAGACTACGCTGACTACTTGGTAGCTCATTTATATAAGCAACATTATTGAGCTTTTTATCATTCTCAATATAAGATTTTACCAACTCAGCAGCACTTCCTCCCCCAATGAATAAAAATTTTGCTTGAGGATGTTTGACTAACTGAATTGCTTGTATTAAATGGTCAATTCCTTGTACACGTCCAATATTTCCAAAAAATTGAAAGACAGTATCATTCTCCCAATTACATTGTTTGATCAAGTCCGAATCATTTTTGTCTCGTAATTCTATTTCTTTAAAATCAACCCAATTTGGAATAACCGTAATATCTTTTTTATAGTTTTTCTGACGCAGTACCATTTCCATATCACGACCAATTACAATAATATGATCTGCTTGTGCATAAATACGATTAAAAATACTATTTAGTATTTTAAAGAAAAATGAATTTTTCTTTAGTATTCCTGCAGGTACAAGATTTTGTGGAAAAACATCATGTACTAAAAGACACCACTTAAAAGGTTTAAATATTTTTAATATTGCAATCAATACCATTAAAAATAATGGATTTGTACCTGAAACAACCTGTGTATTACTATCTAAGTTACCTTTAATTTTTTTATAGAAAGTATGTGTTTGTTTTATTTGTCCCCAAACTCTAGAGATCAGACTGTTTTTGTTGTAAATAGGTGAATCAAATAAATTCAATTCAACCTTCTTATCAAAATGATCTGGAATATATTGCTCGTCTGCTGGTGCAATTACAGATATATGATCTGTAATTGCACTTTGCGCCATTTTTTGAATAATTTTATGCCAGAAGTAACCTGTCGAATTTTGTTCAGGCAAAATAAATTCAGAAACAACAATAATTTTTTTCACAATATAAGCCTTAGTACTTCTTCCACACCACACGGTTTATATAGTCGGTATAGCTTAAAATAATCCGCGCAATCTTTTCACTCACATTGGGCATACTATAGTCAGCAACTAAGCGTAGTAATCTTTCTTCGCCACGTGGTTGATGATCCAGAATATCTAGGCCTTGCAAAATGCGTTCAGCAGTTAAACCCACCATCATTACCGCCGCTTCTTCCATTCCTTCTGGACGCTCATGTGCCTGACGTAAATTTAAAGCAGGAAAGTTCAAAATTGAAGATTCTTCATTAATGGTACCACTGTCGGACAACGTAGCTTTTGCAGAAAGCTGCAACTTGTTATAGTCACTAAAACCTAGTGGCTTTAACAGTTGAATGAGTGGATGAAATTCAATATTGAGTTGTTCAATACGCTTACGAGTACGTGGATGTGTTGAAACAATCACAGGATATTGATATTTTTCAGCCACTGCATTGAGCATTTCGACCAAATCTAAGAAGTTTTGGTCTGAGTTAATATTTTCTTCGCGGTGTGCGCTGACAATAAAATATTGATGCTCTTTTAGACCTAAACGCTCTAGCACATCTGAAGCTTCAACTTTAGCTTTGTAGTGATGTAGCACTTCAAACATTGGACTGCCTGTTTTAATCACCTGATCTGCGGGTAAACCTTCAGCCAATAAGTAATCTCGTGCAATCGTACTATAGGTCAAGTTAATATCAGCCGTATGATCGACAATACGACGATTAATTTCTTCTGGCACACGCATATCAAAACAACGGTTTCCTGCTTCCATATGGAAGGTTGGAATCTTACGACGCTTGGCAGGAATGACCGCCATACAGCTATTGGTATCACCTAACACTAGTAATGCTTCTGGCTGGACTTCTTCCAAAACTTTATCAACTGCAATAATGACATTACCAATCGTTTCAGCGCCTGTTGCACCCGCAGCATTTAAAAAATGATCTGGCTTACGAATACCTAGATCGGTAAAGAAAATTTCATTCAGTTCATAATCATAATTTTGACCCGTATGTACCAATACATGATCAAAATATTTATCACACGCCGTCATCACACGTGATAAACGAATAATTTCAGGACGAGTACCAACGACCGTCATTAATTTTAATTTTTTCACAATTTCAACTCTTAATTCGTTAATGGCATAGCATAGGTATCTGGTTTTTCACGGTCAAAAATTTCATTTGCCCATAACATAACAAACATTTCTTCATCACCAATATTGGTAATGTCATGCGTCCAGCCCGGTACAGTTTCTACAATTCGTGGTTCACTCCCACAAGTTTCAAGCTTATAGAACTCACCTGTCACCACATGCTGAAACTTAAATAATGCCTTACCTTTAATGACCAAAAATTTTTCAGTTTTAGTATGGTGATAATGGCCACCACGAGTAATACCCGGATGTGCAGTAAAGTAAGAAAATTGCCCGGCATCTGGGGTTTTCAACATTTCGACAAACACACCGCGCTGATCGCCATATTTAGGTACGCTATAGTCAAATTGTTCAGGTTTTAAGAAACTTAAATAGGTTGAATAAAGTGCGCGAGTCAAACCTGTTCCGACAGGACCGGTAATTAAGGTATTGCGAGATTTTTTAAAATCTTGCAGTGTTCGTGCGAGTTCACCGACAGTGATTTGATATTCTGGCTCAATACTAAACAACTGTTCTACTTGTAACTCACCCTGAATAATATGCCAGAATGACTCTACAACATCATCGACATACACTAAACGAATAACTGCCTTTTCATCATGAATCTGGATCGGTAAATCATTTGCAGTGTTATAGCAGAATGTCGCTACAGCCGAATTGTAGTTTGGACGTGACCACTTACCGAACACATTGGCTAAACGGCAAACATAGACCTGATTGCCCTGCTGTTGCTGCAGCTCCACTAAAGCCTGTTCACCACCCAATTTACTCTGACCATAGGCATTATCACGATCTGCCTGAATAGATGAAGAGAGAATAATCGGGGTTTGCTTTTCTGCTTGTCTAAGAATGTCTGCTATTTTTTGTGTGAGCGTAACATTCCCATCAACAAATTCTTGTTCATTTAAAGGACGATTAACTCCAGCTAAATGCACAATCCAGTCTGCAGCGAGTACAGATTGCTCTAATTCTTCTGAACTAGACTCTCGATTAAACTTTAAAACTTCGATTTCTGATTTTTCAGACAGAAATTGAGTTAAGTTTTTTGCAATAAAACCGTTGGAACCTGTGACTAAAATTTTCATGTTTAAGCCTCTGGATCAATATATTGACCTTGAGTTAAGGCACGTATAAATTCCAGCTTGAGTAAAAGCTTTTGCATACCTTCGACATCTAAGCGTTCAGTATTATGGGAGTTATAATCTTCATATTGAGTAATTTTTAAATCACCATCTTCAACATATTTTGAGTAGTTGAGGTCACGTTGATCGGCTGGAACGCGATAATAATAACCCTGATCTAAAGCAACTGCCATTTCTTCACGGCTCAATAAAGCTTCAAAAGCCTTTTCACCATGACGCGTCCCCATAATTGAAATAGGATGCTCTGGCACATTTAATAACTGAGTTAAAGCCTGCGCTAGCACATGAATTGTGGCTGCAGGCGCTTTTTGGACAAAAATATCACCGTTTTGACCATGTTCAAATGCATATAAAACCAGGTCGACAGCATCATCCAAAGTCATCATAAAGCGAGTCATATTTGGATCAGTTATTGTCAAAGGTTTCCCTTGACGAATTTGATCTACAAACAAAGGAATAACTGAGCCACGTGAAGCCATCACGTTACCATAACGTGTACAGCAAATAGTGGTATCTAATTCTTCTAGGTTACGTGATTTCGCGACAATGACTTTCTCCATCATTGCTTTTGAGATACCCATTGCATTGATTGGATATACAGCTTTATCTGTACTTAAACATACGATACGTTTAACATGATTTTGAATAGCTGCTTCTAAAACATTTTCTGTGCCAATTACATTGGTTTTAACTGCTTCCATTGGGTGAAATTCACAGGAAGGTACTTGTTTAAGTGCAGCAGCATGGTAAATATAATCCACACCGCGGGTTGCATTTAAAATACTGTTATAATCGCGTACATCACCAATATAAAACTTAAGCTTAGATGACTGATATTTTTTACGCATATCATCTTGCTTTTTTTCATCACGACTAAAAATCCGAATTTCTTTAATATCCGTTTCCAAAAAGCGTTTTAGAACAGCATTACCAAAAGAACCTGTACCACCTGTAATAAGAAGGGTTTTTCCTTTAAACATTTATATCTCTCTATTTACACAATTTTTCCAAATTTTTTCATATTGGTGACATACTGTTTCTAAGGTATATTCACTTTTTACTTTCAAATATGCATTGTCTGCAAAAATTTTAGCTTGATTTGGATCTGAAATTATAAAATCTAGCGCTTCAGTTAGAGCGTCTACATTTTTAGGCTCTACCACTAATCCTGCAGGATTAGAATATTCATCATTCAACATACTCGCTACAGCACCAACCCTTGTAGCTACGATAGGGCATTGCATAGCCATGGCTTCAATAATTACATTGGGAAAACCTTCTGTATAGCTTGGAAGTACGAGAACTGTAGCGCGTTTCATTGCATTCAAAACTTCTACTTTTTCTAAAGCACCAGTAAACGTAATTTTATCCGATTTTATACCCGCTAATTCAATAATCTGATTTTTAATCTCTAATTCAAAAGGTCCTATTAATATTAATTCATCAACATTACTTAATAAGGAAAAAGATTGGACTAGCTCAAATATACCTTTATTTCTTGTCACATGTCCTACAAAAATAACGCGTCTATAAGCACTTTTATCACTTAATCGGCAATATTCTTGAGTATTCATTACATCTTCAACTGATTCTGAGATCGGATTAGGAATAATAAATATATGCTTAAAACCTTGAGCTATAAGCGTTTGATATGAAGTATCGTCAAGTACAATGACTGATGAACTTAGTGAAATAACTTTCTGTAAAATTTTCCACTCCCAATTATTTAGTTTACTAATTTCAGGAATACGCCCAAAACGAAAATGTATAGTTAAAGGAATATTAAATAACTTAGCAATATAAACAAAAAGAATATCCTTCCACAAACCAAGGGAACCACTACTAGTTAAATGAATTACATTTGGCTTATATTTTAATAAGTAATAAAAAAAAATAATAAATGTTCTTATTCCATCTTGAATACCTGAAATTAATCTTGAAAAAAAACTAAGTTTCGTTATATTTCGAAATCGAATTGCTGTATTTTGATGAATAATATTTATATCAGACTCTTTTTTGTCTTTTAATTCGTAATATTTAATTATATTCATGGTCCAAGTTGCGATACCCCCAACAGGAGGTGGCAGTGGAGATAACAATAAAACTTTCACAATAATTTACTCAAAAATTAAATAATTAAAATCAAATATTTACTTAGAGCAAAATCTTCATTACTAAGCTCTAAAGCTTTGTTCTACTCTAAAATTTTGCTTGCTGAAGTTAGGACTCAACACCATGATCCTTTTGTTTAAAAGTTATAACAAAATTCACTAATTGTCATTGAGTACCACCAAATCCGAGACTATCAACCCATAATCTTTTCATAATTAATAGACCTCTTGTGTTAGTCAAAATTTAAACAGCCACAAGCTATATTTTATAAGGTTTTAGCCGATTCAAAAATTAGGTAAAAGTGTACTTTCACAAGAGCTCTAATTATTTAGGGATAAAACTCAGAAAAAATGGAGTTAATACAGGATTATTCATGAAAATACTGTTTTTTTAAAAAAGAAAGTATTTTATTACTTGCATTCCCATCACCATATGGATTATGAGCATGAGACATTTCCTCATAAAGAGTTTTATTATCTATCAGCTTTTGAACTTCCGCAATAATGATATTAACGTTAGTTCCCACTAGTCGAACAGTACCTGCATCCACAGCTTCAGGGCGTTCAGTAGTATCTCGCATTACTAAAACTGGCTTGCCTAAACCAGGTGCTTCTTCTTGCACACCACCACTATCGGTCAGTACTAAATAAGAATTCTGCATTAAATATACAAAAGGCTCATAGCCTAGTGGTTCAATTAAATGAATATTACTCAAACTACCTAATAAACGTTTCACAGGCTCTTGAACGTTTGGATTTAAATGAACAGGATATATGAAATGTATTTCAGGATTACTTTTTGCCAATTGTACAAGTGCAGTACAGATATTTTCAAAACCATCACCAAAATTCTCTCGGCGATGTCCTGTCACTAATATATAACGCTTATCAACTACTTCTAGACTTAAATCGGCTTGAATTAAAGTGTTTTGAATAGTTTCACGTAAAGCAAAAGATGATTCAATTTTTCTCACCACCATTTGTAGTGCATCAATCACCGTATTTCCTGTGACTACAATCTGTGATTTCGGTATATTTTCTGCCAACAATGCATTTTGATTACGTACAGTAGGTGCAAAATGCCATTGTGCTAAGCGACCAGTTAAAACACGATTTGCTTCTTCTGGCCATGGTGAATACATATTGTTAGTACGTAAACCTGCTTCAACATGTCCAATAGGAATTTGTTGATAGAAAGCTGCTAATGAGGCGCCAAATGTTGTAGCTGTATCCCCATGAACTAAAACAATATCAGGTTGGAAGTCTTTTAAAATATCACGTAATCCCAATAATACACCTGAAGTTACATCATATAAATCTTGACCTGATTTCATTAAATTTAAATCGTAATCAGGTTTAATTTCAAACAACTCTAAGACTTGATCTAACATTTCACGATGCTGTGCAGTCACTGCAACTTTAGCAACAAAAAAATCATCCCCCTCTAAAGCTTTGACTAAAGGAGCCATTTTTATCGCTTCAGGTCGTGTTCCAAATACTGATAGTACCTTCATTAGTTTCTTACTCCACAGAAATCTAAAATCTGTTTACTCTCAGGAATAGGGATATTTTTAAATTCTTTATGTGCGACTAGAAATACAATGATATTGGCTTTATCTATAGCTTCTTCTAGTTCAGAAATTTTATAGTAAGGGTGGTCAATAACATTTGGCTCAACAATAAAATATTGCTCAGTTTGAGCTTTTTGAAGTATTTTTTGTGTAATATAAACTGCAGGTGATTCTCTCAGATCATCAATATTTGGTTTAAATGCAAGACCCATTAAAGCGATTGAAGGCGTACGGCTGTGCTTGATCTCAAAATCCTTTATTGACAGCGTAACTTTTTCAGCACACCAAAAAGCTTTATAGTTATTAATCTCTCGAGCTTTACCAATAATTTGAGATTCCATTGGAAATTCAGCAGTAATAAAGTATGGATCTACAGCTATACAATGCCCCCCAACTCCACTCCCTGGTTGAAGAATGTTAACACGCGGGTGTTTATTCGCTAAGCGGATAAGCTCCCAAACATTAATATCAGCTTTATCACAAATGAGAGAAAGTTCATTCGCGAAAGCAATTTGAACATCTCTTGATGAATTTTCAGTCAACTTGCACATTTCAGCGGTACGAGCATTTGTTTGATGCAATTCACCTTTAACAAATTGCTGATAAAACTCGACTGCTTTTTTAGTAGATTTTTCGTCTATACCACCAATAACACGATCATTATTCACAAGCTCATACATTACGTTACCAGGTAATACACGTTCAGGGCAGTAAGCAATATGTAACCGATCTTTTAGCTCCGGCCGTTGAGTGTAAATAAAGTCACGCATTTTTTCCGTTGTACCAACGGGAGAAGTTGATTCGATAATATATAGATCATTTTCTTTTAATAATGGTAAAATGCTTTCTGTAGCGGCTTGTATATAAGAAATATCCGGCTCATGATTATTTTTAAATGGCGTAGGTACAACAATAAGATAAGTATTTGCTATTTCAGGTTGAGTATCGGCTTTTAAAAAGCCAGATTTTACAGCCTTTTCGACAATTTGCTCTAATTCTGGCTCTACAATATGTATTTTCCCCTGATTTATTATATCAACAACTTTTTGAGATATATCTACACCGTGTACATAAATTTTTTGACTAGCAATCAATGCTGATGTTGGTAGTCCTATATATCCAAGACCCAGGGTAGTAACTGTATCTTTCATTAATTAAACCTTATAAATTAAACATTATTTAAGAGATAAACTTAGAGTCTTCCAAGCTTCTTCAGGAGAATAAAGATAACGCTTTTTGATGACATTTTCTTTCAATTTTCTAATTAATTCTGGATATTTAAGTAAGTAAATAGTTTTTTCAATAAATTTTTCATCATTATCAAATTCTACGATATATCCTGTTTCATCATTATCAATAAATTCTTTTGCATTTAGCCAATTTATTGCAATAACAGGCACTCCAGAAATATATGAGTCAAGGATTGAACCTGGAAAACCCTCTGTAAAATACTTGGTCGGAAATAACATGAAATCATAATCAGCCAGTACAGCATGTATCTTATTAGGTTGTAATACACCACAATATTTTACATTACTTTCAGATAATGATTTATCAAAATCTTTTTGATAAAAATCTGAAATAGGACCATATATATCAATTTCTACATTAGAAATATTTTCTTGACGAATTTTCTCTGAAAGCTTAAATATTAAATCTACCCCCTTCATAGGTTGAACACGAGCAAAAAAAACCAATTTTAATAAATGATTAACAGAACTTGATATCACAGGATACTCAACATTTCTAAAATTGTTTAGCACTACTACATTTGAAAAATTATAATTATTTTTCAAACTCCTGCTTAGATTTTCAGTCTGTACAAAGAGATTATTCACTCTTGAAAGGAGTTGTTGATGTAGTGGCTTATCCTTTATGAAATTACTAAGCCAACCACCAACAGCAACAATGTTTAACTTGGTTTTTTTAATTTTACAAATAAAAAATATAAGTATAAACAGATATTTAATATTATTGTGCGCCGCAATATCAAATACCAAATCTGATTTAAGCAACAAATAGATCAATTTAAAAAAGTACAGTTTATTGACTTTAAATTGCTGTGTGTCAAAAAAATTTAATTTAATATTATTATCTATATTTTTATCTAATAAGTCATAAATACTTCTAGTCCTAATAGTTTGACCATCAAGCTGATTATTTAAATAACCAAAGTAACCAATCACAAGAATATTCATTTCACAATACTAATATCAATAAAAGTTAAGATTAACTATAGCAAATCAAACCATTGATCAACTATTGACTCCGTGGAAAATAATTTTTCAGCCTTAACTTTTGAATTTTCACCCAAAAATAACTGTTGAACTTTAGTTAATGAAGCGACTTCTTCTAAAGCCTTTCTAATTGAATCAATATCATCCCAATCACAAAGAAATCCATTATCACTTACCAAAGCATGATAATCTGATACTCTAGTCATTATAATCGGCTTGCCAATCAGCATGGCCTCACATATTGCATTTGGCAAACCTTCTAACTGACTAAATAATCCAACTACATCCGCCTCATTCATTTTATCTGCTATTTCATGAGTCGCTTCATGTAAGAAAATAGTGTTATTAAGCTTTAAGGTCTTAATTAACTCACAAGCTTCATCATAAGCTTTTGTATCACCTGTCTTAACTTCTTTTCGCCCATACCAATGTATTTCAATATTATTTCGCAAATCATCGTTCATCAGTGCAACAGAATTTATTAAACCGATAGGATTTTTTAAATATTGATATGAAGCGGCTATTACTAAGTTTATTTTTCCATTTTTTTTAAAAGAATATTCTGTACTAATCTCATTCAAAATAACAGGATTATAAATTACTTTATATTTATCATGATATTCAGGATAATACTTCTCCCACATATTCATAGCATTAAAAGAATTGCAAACTATATAATCTGAATACCGTCTAAACCAACCAAAAAACTTTCCCCTCAATCCCTCAAAAGTAGATTTTTTTGAGCTCAACTCTGTTGTAATCAATTTCCATTTTTTTTTCCCTACAGAAGATATACAACTTAAAAAAGCAGATATTTCTAAAAATGAAATAATAATATCATAATTATTTCCTTGAATAAACCGCCTAACTTTAATTACTCTATCGAAATAATTTTTTGGATTTAAAATATTTACTTTTATATTATTTTTTTCCAGAATATTTAAATAAAAAAAATCTTTACGATATATTAAAAATTCAACATCAAGACCTTTTCGTTTAAAAAGCACTGCCAGTGTAACTAATTGCCTCTCCGCTCCGCCACTTCCTAAACTAGGTATTAACAACAGTAATTTCATATTTTGATAACTCATAATAAGCTACAATCATTCGGATAAACTTAAAAAAGATTTTGCCACATTTTTAATATTATAGTTTTCAATATTATCAATAACAAGTTGTTTAGTATAGTTCCCTTTTAAAAAATCATTAATTAAATCAATATTAAGCATATTATTTGTATTTAAACTTAATATAGGTCTTCCAGCTAGAGAATAGTCAATAAGTTTACTGGGTGATTGAACACCTGAAATATTTTCCAAGTTCAATAAAAAGTCTGCTTGGCTCATCTGCTCAATAAGATCTATTCTTGGTAAATATTCAAAAACAAAGAGCTTTCCTTCTAATCTTTCTTCATAATCCTTTAATAACTCCCTAGTTTTGGTATAAACTAAGAATTTAAAATCAAGATTAGCTTCAAGTAAATAGTTTAATAAGGGTCTAGGATCTCTCAGATTTGGATAAAATATTCCCGCATAAATAAATGTTGGAACATCATTTTCAACAATAACTTTCTTGATCTTAATATTACCAAAATCAAATCCTTGAGGAATTACATGAATTTTTTTTTGAAATTCAGGATAATATGCTGACCTAGCATTTTCAATCGGTATTGTAATTGCATCAGCATTTTTACAAAACATTTTTTCAATATATTTAAAGTAAAATGCTCTAATATGAAAACTATTACCCATATACGGATCACCACAATCAGCAATCCAATAGGTTTTTTTTAAAGCATTTTGATTTATTTTTCTATATATAGCAGCTCCCCAATGTATAGGATGAGGAGCGCCAATTGTTATTAATAAATCTATATTTTTTTCCTTATTTAAAGCTCTGTATGTTTTAGTAAGTAATTCTATATATGGAAATTCTATATATTTTTTAAAAAATTTCCTTATCACTTTTCCAAAAAAACTTAGGTTAATATCCTTTTTATGATCATATTTAAAAAATGTAGGATCGCCTAATGACTTAATTTTGATATTATTTTTTTTTGAATATTCAGAATAATCATATCCTCCAGTCAACACATATACAGTGACATCATGACCTTGATTTGCTAGTTCTCGTGATAACTCATCCGTTCTAAAACTACGTGGAGTTTGACTAGGATATGTTGCCAAAGAAATAATTACTATTTTTTTCACGAGTTAATCCTTAATAAGCAATAATGTATTTATAGACTAAGTATATAGGACTTGAAAAATAAAATCCAAAATCTAGAACTTGAAAATAATAACTTAAGATCTTTTGTATATCCCATATAAAAGCTAATGGTAAAAATAAAATAAATTTATTATATTTTTCATCTTTGAAATTTACTAACCAAATGTAAGAAATAATAGGATAAGATAATTGAATAAATCTATTACCTAGCGATGGTACAAACATTAGAAAGTTGAATATAGTTACCCACATCAATAAGAAATAATATAAATCCTTTGTTTTAGGGTTAGATTTTATTTGTTTTGAATTTTTAATAAATAGTAAAATAATACCAGTAATAAAACATAGAACCATATTTTTAAATAAAATTGGTAACCACCCAAAACCCGACCAGGTTTTACTGAGGCTTTCTTCTGATGTATATGACTCTGCTAATTTAGATAAAAATGTAGGTAAAAAACCACTAAATGATTGAATCAATTCTACAGCCAGAGCAGATGCAAAAAAACTAATAGCAAATAATACAATCCAAAGTTTTTCAAACTTTCTTAACAATAAAGAAGCAAAGATAATTACTACAAAAACCCAGTAAGCTCCATGAAAAAATGGAGTTATTAACGCTAAAAGCAAATATATTTTATTATTATTTCTATAAATTTGGAATATACAATACACTGCTATCCAAGCAGCTGTCCAAAAACGAACACCATTGATATTAAATATTTGATTATATAAGAACAAATAACATAATATTAAGGTTACAACAGAAAAATCAAACTTTTTTTCAGAAGTAAAGAATTTAAAACTTTTTAGTGAAAAATATGAGAATACAATAGCAAATATCATAAACATTATATGATAGTTATCTGTAATTCTTGATAAAAAAAATGCCACTGTCTCAAAATAATAATCTTTTTTTCCTTCATCAAGCTCTAAAAAGCCTAACAAGCCATCTATATAATCATAGTTTGAAATATATTTAGCACTTTCAAATTTTTCTCTATAGGATTGGCCATCAAGACCTACACCTGTTATATAATCTTTACCACTATCAACTGTAAAAGAAAGACCAAAGAAAATTGAACTTAAAAAGAAAACTAGATAAGATGATTTTGTATTAGCTCTTCTAAAAGAATATATAGTTGCGAAAAATGGAGAAATTATAAATAATACAATTTTTAGCTCCACATCACGTTTACTTTCAATTAACCATTTATCCATATCAACACCTATATTCTCATAATTTTAATTTCTTACTTAATAAGGGCTTTAGTATTGAAATATAATCAATTTTAAAAAGATATGCATAAAAAGAATAAATCAATAGATAGATAATCCCTCCTAAAAAGAGTAAATACAATCCTGATATATTAAAAATATTTATTAAAATATATTTAGAACTCAAACTTATTAGAATAGAACTAACAATAATTTTTGACATTGTCACTATAGGTAAAAGCTGAAAAATACTACATTTAAAATCATTTGATATAATATTCAAGAAGAATAAAGTCCTAAATGTTTTTATCAGCAATACAATAACGACCAGACTAATTGGATTATTAAATATATTCAAAAATAGAAGTTGCAATGGGATTAAGATAAGAACACTATACATATGCGCATTTGCATATATTTTTTCTCTACCTGTATTTATTAGATATGGCCCATATACAATAATAGTAAAAAAATAATATATATTAAATATCTGAAAATATATCGCTGAATTAGCGTAATCTACCCCATATAAAGCTATCATAATTTCTTGAGCAAATATGATACAAAAAGCTAAAAAAGGGTAAGTTAACATAGCTGATTTTTCAAAAACTCTGATCCAAAGTGGATAGAGTTCTATTTTCAAGTCAACCTTTTGATGAGCCATTCGAGAGAATATTGGAGACAATACTGCTGAAGTTGCTCCTAACACCATACCTACAAGTGGTAGCTCCATAGCTCCATTCGAATATTCTGCAAATTTCTCCGTACCAAAATACCTACTAATAAGAAATTGACTACTTGAAATTTCAATAATCCCCCAAATACTTGCAATCATTAACGGTATGGAAAAAGAAAATATTTTATTATATGTTAGATCACTTTTCTCATGTCCAGAGCTTTTTACTGGTAAATATTTTAAATATAATGCTGTAAGAAAAGTAAAAAATGAAGCAGTTGTAAAACCTATTAGTGCACCAATATATGTAGTATTAAATATTATAATGGGCAAAACCATACACAACAGCATGAATACCCTTGTACACAAAGTATAAATGGCCGATAAATGTGTCTGTCTATAACAAGAAAAAATACCTTCTATCCCCATAGTAG
This sequence comes from Acinetobacter sp. YH12156, assembly GCF_013418235.1. Classification (NCBI taxonomy): domain Bacteria; kingdom Pseudomonadati; phylum Pseudomonadota; class Gammaproteobacteria; order Moraxellales; family Moraxellaceae; genus Acinetobacter; species Acinetobacter sp. YH12156. The sequence continues at coordinate 73,128 of NZ_VPCL01000010.1, read as the reverse complement.
GCAACATGAAGAGGGGTACTGGTGAAAATATTTTAATTGCTAGCTCTAACTGCTCATTTCTCAATAACTCAGCAATAGACCCAGCTGAGCAATACAGCAATAATGAAAACATACCACCTAAAATAAAGAAAATATTAGTAATTTTCTTTATGGCATGCCGAGCCTGATTTATTTCTACTCTTGGCAAAAAAAAGCTATAGGCCTTAGGTAAACCTAGAGTAAAAACAACGAGTAAAGTACTATAAATAAATAATACTTGCTTATAAGTTCCGTAATCAAATTTTGATAAGTAGCGACTAAGAATAACCGCACTAAAAATACCAAAACTAAATGTTACTAAGCTTGCCAAAGCAACCCAAAAAGCTTGCTGAGTATTACTCGTATTCTCTATCTTTTTAGACATAGTCGGGGTTTCTATTTAAGATTTTGCACATACCAACGCATTGCTAACTTAATACCTTTAGCAATCTCAAATTCAGGTGCATAGCCCAAGTGTTGCTGAATTTTGGCAATACTCGCTTGTGAATGACGTACATCACCAGCACGGAAATCACGATATACAGGTTCTTTCGTATAAGTCACACCATTTTCATTTAATGCAGCTTTAATGGCATTAAACAAATCATTGAGTGTAGTACGATCTCCGACTGCTACATTATAAACCTGATTTTTAGCTTCATCATTTGCTGTTGCAGCTAAAATATTGGCCTGAACCGTGTTTTCAATAAAACAGAAATCACGGCTGGTTTCACCATCACCATTAATGAATAAATCATCACCAGCAATCATGGCTGCGGTCCATTTCGGAATCACAGCAGCATAGGCACCATTCGGGTCTTGACGCTTGCCAAAGACATTAAAGTAACGTAAACCGATGGTTTTGAACCCATAAGTTCGGGCAAAGACTTCGGCATACAGCTCATTTACATATTTGGTGACTGCATAAGGCGAAAGTGGCTTGCCGATATTGTCTTCAACTTTAGGCAGTGCCGGATGGTCGCCATAAGTTGAACTGCTGGCGGCATAGGTAAAGCTTTTCACTTCTGCATCTCGTGCAGCAGTCAGCATATTTAAAAAGCCGGTAATATTGGCTGCATTGGTGGTAATCGGGTCAGCAATCGAACGGGGTACAGAACCTAAAGCGGCCTGATGCAACACATAGTCCACTCCTGCACAGGCTGTCTGGCAATCTTCAAAATTACGGATATCACCTTTATAAAATTTGAAGTTTGCCCACTGTTCAGGTTTGACCAGACTTTGCACTTCATCCAGATTATGCTGATGACCTGTGGCAAAATTGTCCAGACCCACCACATTTTGGTTCAGCTTTAACAGGGTTTCCAGTAAATTTGAGCCAATAAAGCCTGCCACACCGGTAATTAACCAGGTTTTTGGTGCTTGTTGTAATTGCTCGCATACAGTTTGATATTGGCTCATTTTTATGGTCCCTATAAATTACAGACGAAGGTCAGATTCAGATTGATCCAGTACATATTTCAGATCATATAAAATATGTGCGGACTTGCCCAAGGCACGTAATGCTTCAGCACCCATGGCTTTAAACTGATCATGGGCAACGGCCAGAATCACAGCATCATACTGATCTTGTTCCAGATTTGCGACTGGAGTAATTCCGTATTCATGTTGAGCTTCGCTTGCATCTACCCATGGATCGTACACATCGGCAGCAATATTGTATTCTGTCAGTTCATTGACAATATCAATAATTTTGGTGTTACGAATATCCGGGCAGTTTTCTTTAAAACTTAAGCCTAAAACCAGAACCTTGGCACCTTCGACCTGAATTTTTTTCTTGATCATCGCCTTGACCAGCTGGGTCACTACATAGGCCCCCATACCATCATTTAAACGACGACCTGCCAGAATAATTTCAGGGTGATAACCGATAGACTGCGCTTTATGAGTTAAATAGTACGGATCAACACCAATACAATGCCCACCTACCAGTCCTGGACGGAATGGCAAGAAATTCCATTTGGTGCCGGCAGCCTGTAAAACTGCTTCCGTATCAATTCCCATTTTATTAAAGATTACGGCCAGCTCATTAATCAGGGCAATGTTGACATCACGCTGGGTATTTTCAATGACTTTTGCCGCTTCAGCCACTTTAATGCTAGTTGCTTTATGCGTACCTGCTTCAATCACCAGGTTATATACCTGGTCGACAAATTCAGCGACTTCAGGCGTAGAACCTGAGGTAACTTTCAGAATATTGGTGACACGGTGCAGCTTATCGCCCGGGTTAATTCGCTCCGGACTATAACCGGCAAAAAAGTCCTGATTGAACTTCAGGCCCGATACCTGTTCCAGAACTGGAATACAGGTTTCTTCTGTCGCACCTGGATATACGGTAGACTCATAAACCACCACATCACCTTTTTGAAGTACTTGGCCAATACTAGTCGAGGCTTTAACCAGGGGCGTTAAATCTGGCTGCTTAAACTCATCAATTGGGGTAGGTACAGTCACAATAAAAAAGTTGCAGCTTTTTAAATCTTCTAAATCTGCTGAATAACTGAGCTGATTTGCCTGTTTGAGTTCTTCTGGGGAAACTTCAAGGGTATGATCTTGACCACTTTTAAGTTCATCAATTCGTTTCTGGTAGATATCAAAACCGACTACAGGTACTTTTTTCCCAAATTCAACTGCAAGTGGTAAGCCCACATAGCCCAAACCAATCACCGCAATTTTTAAATCTGCAATAGATAGCATTTCAACGCCTTATTTATGTACTGTACTTATGAAGATTAAATCTTTCGGCAGGCATACTAGCAGAAAATTATGCAATTTCTATTATGATTTGTGCTCAAAGTAGCTCAAAAATATTCTAACGTTTGCTTTCTGTTAAAATCAATTAGTTTATTTGTAACTATTAAAATAGATTAAACTTTTTATAATATTAGCCTCCTATCATAAAACTAGAAAGATAGTTACAAATTGCTATGTATCAGATCAATAACTTGGGTAGAATAGCTTCAATTTTAAAATTTAAAAATAATCTTTGGGAAAACGTGTGCGACACTTTCAACTAGCTGCTTTATTGGCATGTGGCCTTGCTACTACAGGGTGTGCAGTCACCTCTGGTCTACAAACATACGACTTACCTGACGAAGGCGTTTTTCAAACTGACCTGGGTACTACAGTAAATGTCATAAAAATCACTCAAGATTCTATTATGGCTGCCCGGCCTGCTGAATATAATATTCAACAACAATATGCTCACCTGTTCAAAACACAGCACCGTAACTACAGCCTGAGTCCAGGTGATATTTTATCAATTTATTTATGGGCTTATCCAGAACTCACCTCTCCACCTAATATTAGTAGTGATCAGTCTGCACAAGCAAATGGTTTCCAAATCGATTCGGAAGGCTATATCCAGTTTCCGATTATTGGGCGTTATAAAGCTGCAGGAAAATCACTAGCGCAAGTCAATCGTGAATTACGTAATCAGCTATCACGTTACCTAAAAAATCCAGATGTAATCGCACGAATAGTATCGTATCAAGGCCAGCGTTATTCAGTGCAAGGTAATGTGATGAATGGAGGTCAGTTTTACTTAAGCGACCAACCTGTCAGTGTTTATACTGCTTTGAGCATGGCAGGTGGTGTAAATGCACAGCAAGGTGACAATACCTCGATTACCTTGGTACGTCAGGGACGATCATATAGCCTAAATACCGTAGAACTAGAAAAAGCAGGTTTTTCGCTGCATAACTTATTGATTCAGCCAAATGACACATTATATGTAAACAACCGCGAAAACCAGAAGATCTATGTCATGGGTGAGTCAGGTAAAAACCAATCTTTACCATTACGTGACCAAGGCATGAGCCTCAGTGATGTATTAGGCGAAAGTCTGGGCTTAAATCCACTTTCTGCCAGTCGTAGTAAGGTTTATGTGGTGCGTAGCCAACCAAATACTGCCCACACTGAAGTCTATCAGATGGACTTGACCAGCATTGCTGATTTTGGTCTGGCCAACCAGTTTAAAATGCACAGCAATGATATTGTGTATGTTGATGCCTCTGGCTTGGCGCGCTGGCAGCGTGTCGTCAACCAGATTATCCCATTCTCAAATGCTTTGTATAATTTAGACCGTTTGGGGAATTAATGAAAATTAATAATATTTTAGTGGTCTGCATTGGCAATATTTGCCGTAGCCCCATGGCAGAATACTTTTTAAAACAGCAATATCCGCACTTAAAGATTGAGTCTGCAGGTATTGCTGGCGTCGTCGGACATGCAGCAGATGAAAAGGCCAGTCTATGCATGCAACGTTTTGGGATCGACATGAGTCCACATGTTGCAAAAAAACTCAATGCTGAACTGATTAAAAAAGCTGATTTGGTTCTGGTCATGAGTCAGAACCAGCAAAAGCATATTGAACAGACCTGGCCATTTGCCAAGGGCAAAACTTTTAGACTGGGGCATTGGCAAAGTAAAAATATTGCCGACCCTTATCAGCATGATCAGACATTTTTTGATGATACCTGTCAATTAATTCAAGACTGTATTGCTGACTGGAAAAAATATATTTAATTTTTTTAATATTTTCACTTTTTGATATTTAAATTATGAGCCAAACCGCCAACACCGAAGATACCATTGACCTCAAGGAATTGTTTTTTTCCTTAATTGCGCAATGGAAACTGATTGCCCTGTGCATTATTTTAAGCTTGATCTGTGCCTTACTCTACTTAAGAACCACACCAGATACATATACAGTAGATGCATTGGTACAAGTTGAAGATAGTAAAGGTACTTCAGCTGCACTATTGGGTGATTTATCCGGCATGATCGACCAAAAATCTCCAGCGCAAGCCGAAATTGAGATTTTAAAATCGCGTTTGGTGCTCGGCGAAGTCATCAACCATTTAAATTTAAATATTCGCATATCTGGTACAGAAGACAGTTTCTGGAACCGGTTAATGGCCAAGCATAAGTACAGCACCGAATACTCAAAAAAATCAGTATTATTTAAAGATAATCAGAATAGTTTTGATGTTCGCCAGTTTGATATTCCACAATATTTCCAGGATAAAAACTTAATTTTAAGTTTTAAAGAAGGCAAATATAGCCTGACTGATGAGACAACTGAACAGGTGGTTTTTTCTGCGCCTCTAAACCAGATCAGTCAATCCTCATCTGAATACGGCCTTTGGAAAGTAGGTGTTTTTAGTCAAGACCGTTTCGATGCCGCTTATAATATCCGAAAGCAAAGCTTGCCTGCTGCGATGCAGACTTTAACCGCCAGCTATTCCGTCGCTGAAAAAGGAAAATTGACTGGCGTATTAGGTCTCAACTATGAAGGTGAAGACAAAAAGCATATTACGCAAGTACTAAATGCTATCCTTACCGCCTATAGCCAGCAGAATATTGAGCGCCGCTCTGCAGAAACGGCTCAAACACTCAAGTTTTTAGAAGATCAGTTACCTGAGCTAAAACAGCAACTGGATGTTGCAGAGCGTGAATTTAACCGTTTCCGTCAACAATCAAATACAGTGGATGTCACCAAAGAATCAGAATTATATCTAACCCAAAGTATTGCTTTAGAAACACAAAAAGCTCAGATAGAACAGCAAGTGGCAGAAGCTTCTTCCAAATACACCAATGAACATCCCATGATGCAGCAAATGAATGCACAACTCGGTGCAATCAATAAAAAAATTGCAGAGCTGGATGGGACTTTAAAACGTTTACCTGAACTACAGCGCCAGTACTTACAATTATTCCGTGAAGTTGAAGTCAAACAGCAACTATATACAGGTTTACTCAATTCATACCAGCAACTTCGTATTGCCAAAGCCGGTGAAATTGGCAATGTACGTATTGTCGATACTGCAGTTGAACCCATTCAACCGATTAAACCGAAGAAATTACAAATCCTGATTTTGTCGATTTTTCTGGGAGGATTCCTCGGTACATTATTAGCACTGTTACGTAATATGATGCGTTCAGGCATTAAGGATGCTGCTCAGATTGAAAATGAGCTGGATCTGCCAGTGTATGCCACCGTACCGCGTTCTTTAACTCAAGCGAGTCGTAATAATCTGCTAAATAAGAGAAAAAATATTCCTATTCTTGCAGTGAAAGACAGCGGTGATATTGCAATTGAAAGCCTGCGTAGTATGCGCACCGCAATTCACTTTGCCTTAATGAATGCCAGCAATAATGTGATTGCATTGTCAGGCCCTGCCCCTGAGATTGGGAAATCTTTTATTACTGTTAACCTTGCAACCATTTTGGCGCAAGGTGGAAAACGGGTACTCGTCATTGATGGTGATATGCGTCGTGGTTATTTGCATAAATATTTCAATGCAGAGCTAAGCCCTGGCTTAGCAGAACTGTTAAATCTTCAAAATAGCTATGAAGATATTGTCCAAAACTCGACTGTAGAAAACCTGTTCTTTGTTACTCGCGGCAAGAGTCCAGTCAATCCGTCTGAACTGTTAAGTACCGATAAATTCAAGGCTTTCCTGGATCAGGCATCTGCTCATTTTGATCATATTTTAATTGATACTCCGCCAGTACTTGCTGTGACTGATGGTATTATTATTGCGCAATATGCAGGGGTCAATTTATTGATTGCCCGTCATGGAAAAACGCAAATTAAAGAACTTGAAATTACGGTGAATCGTTTTGAACAGGCCAATGTAAAAGTTAATGGTGTGATTCTCAATGATGTACAAAAAGGTGCAGCGGGTAGCTATGGTTATAATTATGCCTATGCCTATACTGCACATAAAGATAATGACTAATCTATTCTAAACTCGACTTTCACACTCTGTCTGAGCAGGGTGTGAAATTATCCTTCCTTACATTTATTGCAAATGATTGTTGTTGAAAAAATCAACTAAAAAACCTATCGTGGTTATAGTTTAAAACTCCTGAGAATATACAAGAATGTTATCCAAAACACTGCTCGCTACCTTGGCATTAAGTTCTTCCCTCGCCTTTGCACAAGGCATCGTTTTAAATGACCAAAACTTACGTACCGATTTAAACTGGCTCAATCAGCAGGGTGTTATTCAAATAAGCACGTCGACTTGGCCCATCAGTGGTGATGAAATCCAACGTGCTCTTGCTCAAGCTAAAATCAACAATAATACTCAGCAAAAAGTCATTGATACTGTATGGGCACATTTGAATGCCAATAACCAGTCGCTCAAAGCATCCTTATTTGCAGAAACTGATCAAAAGAATATTCCTCAAGCCTTTGGCGATCAGCAAAAAGCGCAATATCAGGCAGGTATCGAGCTAAATGCGGGTAACGAGAACTGGGATGCCAGAATTCGTGTGAATGCAGAAAAAGATCTACAGATTGACAATGATCAAGATTTGAATCTTGAAGGCTCATATATCGCTGGAAAATTATGGAATCAATGGCTGATTGCTGGACAGATCCCGACCTACTGGGGTCCTGCACATGATGGCAGTTTAATTCGTGGTGATGCCAGCCGCCCTGTCTATGGTGTGACGATGCAGCGTGCCGAACAGAATGCTTTTGCAAACAAATGGTTGGCCTGGATTGGGCCTTGGCAATATCAAGCCTTTGCCGGACAACTGGATGATTACTATGCTGTGCCTGATGCCAAACTGATTGGCTTACGTGTCACTGCACAACCCTTGCCTTATTTAGAACTGGGTGCATCACGGGCTATGCAATGGGGTGGCGGTGATCGTTCAGAAAGCTTGTCCACACTTTGGAATGCTATTAAAGGCAATGATAACTTTGATAATAGTGATGATGATAAGTCTAACCAAATTGCCGGTTTTGATGCCCGGTTAAATTTACAATCACTAGTACAAGTCCCTATGGGTATTTATGCACAATATGTCGGTGAAGACGAAGCAGGCGGCTTACCGGCTAAAAAAATGTATTTGGCTGGAGTCGATTATTCATCAAGTTATAACAATATGCCTTTCCAACTGTATACCGAATGGGCAGACACTCGTACCAACGGCAAGGTACAGGGCATTTCCTATAACCACCATGTCTACACTGATGGTTTTTACCAACATGGCTATCCTCTAGCGCATGCCATGGGTGGTGATGGCCAAATACTATCTGTAGGTGGTGATATTCGTTTGGATCATCTCAATCGTGTTAATACACGCATCCTATTTGCGAAATTTTACCAAGCAGCTAATCGACGTGATAGAGGCATTACTAATTTAGCTTTTCCAGCGCAGGATGAATTAAAAGCGCTAGATCTAACCTGGACACATTATCTACGCCCAGACATTCCACTTAAACTGAATGGGTGGGTGGGTGACTCTGATGTACACGGTAACGATGGCGGTGTATCAATTGGTATCGAATTCCCCTTAGAAAAGGGCTTATTTTCTTACTAAGACCTATTCAACACTTAAGTACGGGAGATAGCGACAACTTTCCCATACCTCCCAAAATACTGATGAAACTGAAAATAAAAAACCAGCGCTTGCTGGTTTTTTATTAAGTATCTGGTAATGCATCGAGCTGCCCTACACCGACTGAACCAGTCTTTTAAAAAGTGATTTACCCCAGCCCGCTGATAAATCAGCTACTGATGAGAGAGGGGTCAATAATCAACATACTTATCAACTCATATATGACTCAGTAGCTTAGGACCGGCTATAACTTTTATTAATCACTTGCGTCAGCATCAATTTTCTAACCTGAATGTCACATTGGTCTCAACCCACTTGTCATACACTTAGTATTTTTTGTAGAACTGTCAATCTAACATTCAGTTTTTCACTAGTACCTCATTCGATACCTGTAGCTGGAAGGCATAGGTACATTATGCTAATACTCGCTTATGCTCAAAATTAATAGTTTAGATATAATCTTGCAGTACTCTGCATTTAGCTTTCGTGAAAGTCTTATTTATCCATGCTTGGTGTTATTTCACCTCTTTTGTAAATAAGCTAGTGTCATGAATACTTTTTTTTGAAAACCGCGCAGCACCGACTTCCTGATCAGGAGCATTAATTCCCTCTTGGCTTAGCATTACCTTAGCAGTTTTGAACATAATTTTAAAATCAAACCAAATATTATACTGTTCAACATATTGCACATCTAATTCAAATTTTTCTTCCCAAGATAAATTGTTGCGTCCACTCACCTGAGCAAGCCCTGTCATACCCGGTTTTACCTCATGGCGTCGCATTTGTTCATCTGTATAATGTTCTAGAAACTCTTTCATTTGAGGGCGAGGCCCAACAATACTCATATCCCCTTTTAAAACATTAATCAGTTGAGGCATTTCGTCTAAGCTGGTTGAACGTATTTTCTGCCCAAATGATGTGATACGAAATTTATCAGGCAAAAGATTGCCATCTTTATCTACTGCATTTCTCATAGATCGGAACTTAATCATTTTAAATAATTTACCATTTTTACCCGGGCGTTCTTGGTAAAAGAAAATAGGGGAGCCTAAATTTTTCCGCACTTTATAGCTCATAATGATAAAAACTGGAAATAATACTAATAAAGCTATTAGTGCAATAACTATATCTACTATTCTTTTAGATAATTTTTCTTTAGTAAAAATATTAGAAAAAGAATAAAAATGAACATGAGGAAATAAAGATTTTTTTAAACTAAAATTCTTTTTATCCATATAATGCCAAGAGCTTTTCTTATCTGTTTCATTAACTCCATTCTTCTTTGAGGAAAATTGTATTATTCCATTCTTATGCCCCTGTATATTTTTAGAATATTTATTTGATAAACTATTATCTTTTTCAATAAATAAAGGCTTATGCCTTACAATATTGCTTCCTTCAACGTTTTTGATCTTATTTTTTTCTTTTTTTAGATCCATTAATAAACACCTCAATATGTCTATTTATCAATCATAACAATTATATTTTTTTAAAAGTAGAAATATGTTTATCAAAAAAATAACAACTAACAATTTATTATAGATTAATCTTTCTTTATTAAAAAAATCATACAACTAGGTTCTATGATATTTCACTTAATTGAGAAATTAAGACTTTAATAAAATTTCAATTAAATAAACCACTTTAGAAATTATATCTTTTCATGAGCTTTTAATATATTTAATAAATAATTGTGAAAGTTACTATTTATTGAAAAAAAATCTATTTTTTAAATACAACACACCTCACACTAAAAAATATGTAACAAAATGTAAAATAGTTTTAAATAAGGTGAATTAATTCACCTTATTAATTAATTTTAAGCAAGTCTAAGCCAGATAAGTAAAAAGAAGGAATCTTATTCAATATGACATCTAAGATTTATATAAAAATCTTATTGATATTTCTACGAGATAAATCCAAAAAAATTGGACAGCTTTAAAAGTAAACTACTTTATTTTTAGAATGTTGATGGCGTTTATTATCAGTATGAAACACTAAAAAAAAAGAGGCAGAAAATTCACCTCTTATAAAGTATTGATTTATGCTTCAAGGTGGAGGTATTTCTATATGAGTTAGGTCACTATACATCTATACTATAAAAATCATGCACAATCGCACGAGCACCAAAACTTTCTTTTTGATTAATCAGTCCTGTATTTAAAAACTTTCCTTCTTTTTCATTTGAGATACCGAAATCAAATATCTTAGTAGACTGCATATTTTTATTGATTAAAAAATCGATTAGAATATCTAAGGCTCTTTCTTCCCTTCCCTTATCATTACTGGCTAAATACTGTAAATGGACTACTTTCTCAGTTTCAAAAGTCACTGCTGCTGCAACAATCTGACTTTCAAAACAACATTTATAAGCCCTTATGTTATTAGGGAATCTACTTTTTAATAAATCTATTTCCGTTTCATTATGAACTGGCTTTTGATGATGATGTTGACCTAAGACTTCACGAATAACTTCCCAGACTATGCTTGGCTGTTCGACTTCTTCATAAGTTAATCCAGATTTTTTTGCTTTATTGATTGCCCATTTTTTAGATTTTGAATAGTAAATTTTTTCCTGTAAGTTAATAGAAGTACTAATATCCCGACGATAGAGCCTTGCTTCATTTAGAAATAAAGCATATAAATCCTCTTGAGCAGGATAATGATGATAAATATTAGGTATGCATTTATATATAATTTTTTTAATATAATTTTCTTTTAAAAAACCTTTTAACTGAGAAAAAAGACTTAACATATCAATAGCACGACAATCCCTATCAATCAAAAAACCACCAAATGTTAAACCTTGATGACTATAAAAAATATTATCTTTAATATTTCCAGGTAATAAAGCCACGATTTTATCTTTATCATTTTTAAACATTAAAGAAAAGTCTTCAAATCGATCAGAATGGTAGTCCATAAAATTCCGATTAAACATGAAATGATAATTTTTACAATTTAATAAAAACTCATTCCATACCTCTTTATCAGCATCTTCATATTTTTTTATTTGAAAACTTACAGCTTCTTTCACCGTAATCTCCTTTTATCATTATAAATTTTTATAAGGTATAAAATTTAAATAATATTTTTAAAAATCATTATTAAAAAAACCTTAAGACTTATCAATTCCTAGCATTTTGGATAATCTATAATTGATCAAATCTGCATTAAAATTTTTTTTAGCATATAAAAATCCTTGATATCCCATCTTATTTACTTGTTCAGGATGCTCTATAAAATAAATCATTTTTTCCACTAATGCGGCTATATCCCATTTTGGAATAAGAAAACCAGTCACCCCATCTACTACAGTCTCATTACAGCCTGGAACATCAGTGGTAATCACTGGGCGTCCTATAGCCATCGCTTCTTGTGTGCTGCGAGGCATACCTTCACGATAGGATGGCAATACAAATACTGCGCTATTACGTATTCGTTGATCAACATCTGTGACGAAGCCAGCATATTCTATAATCCCTATTTCTATCAATCGGTCTAATTCTGCCTGTTTTAAACTTGTCAGGTTTTCAGTATCTAAGCCACCTATAATTTTAAATAGTATTTCAGGATATTGTTTTTTAACTATTCTGGCAGCTTCTAAATACTCAAATATGCCCTTTTCAGCGATTAATCGAGCTACAAAAATAAAAGATATACTTTTTTGATTATCCCATTTTTTGTAGGCATACTCTTTTAAATTAAGGCCTATCGGCCCCAAGACTTCAATGGCATTTTTTTTATGATAAATATTATAGCGTTGTACTAAGTCCTTAGGATCATCATGATTTAAGAATATAATTTTATCTAAATAAGGAAATACAATTCTGTATAAAGATACTTGTATAAAGCGTATAAATTTAGCTTTCAAACTTTGACCATGTTTATGCATTGTAAAAGGCGAACCTAAGCCTTCAATCATGCCATAGACATAAGGAACTTTATTCTTATAAGCAGCCAAAGTTGCATAAATGACCGGCTTAGTTGAATATGAAAATACAATATCGGGTTGAATTTCTTTTATTTTCTGTATGAGTTGATAAGTTGAACGTAGATCAGTCAATGGATTTAACCCACCACGGCTAAGTTTATAGGTAATAGGAGTCACTCCAAGATTTTTTATTTTATCTAACCAGTCATTGCTATATTCAGACACGAAAGCATAAACATGATAATTTTTTGCTAAACATGACAACATGAAATCTTTACGAAAACCATAAAGATTATATGCAGTGGTTCCAATTATAATAATTTTTTTATTTATCATTATTTTAATCGTCCTATAAGTTCTAATTGTGAAGCATAAAAAATTTTATCCTCGTCTGAAACAGTGGTCATCCTGCGCTTATGTAAAATATGCATTAAATTCAAAAAACTTAATATTTTTACAATCATTTTTTTTATTTCAAACTTCAATACAATCTTATTTTTGTCTATATCAGAAATAATATTGTTATAATATTTTTTGATCACTTCAATTTGAGTATTATAACCACGAATCATTTTTTCTTTTTTTACATTTTCTACTTCTCTATAAAAATATAAGGGTTCTTGTATAACCACATAATTGAAATCATTTTTTATCGCTGCTGAGAGCCATAATTCATAATCTTCCGCTAGACAGTTATTAACTTGATAGGGATTTCTTTTACACCACGCCTTCCGTGCAAGCAGTGAAGGATGTAATAAATTGGTCAGGCCTTGCAAAATTTCTTTGGGTTGCATTTGATGATTAGAATAAATTCTTTTCCCTAAAATTTCATTTTTATTTCCAATCGAATACAAGCTGGTTACCACTAAATCAATCTCTGGATTTTCATTTAAGACTTTTATCTGTTTTTCCAGCCGGTCTACTGCCATTAAATCATCAGCATCCATACGTGCAATAATCTCATATTGTGCTTCATTAATAATTTGATTTAAGCGATAAGGTAATCTTCTATTGCATCCATCAGCAATGATACGAATCCGAGGATCGACAAATGATTGGGCTATCTCTAAAGACCGGTCTGTTGATCCATCATCTACCAATATCAATTCCCAATTTTGAAAAGTTTGAGCCAGTACTGACTTAATCGCATCTTCCAAGTATTTTTCTGCATTAAAAAATGGAATTCCTATAGAAATATACATATTTATTCTTCCTTCTTATTATTTGAAAATAGTAAAAAAGCCGCCAACAAAAACCAGAAAATAAGCGTTCTTGCACTATAAGTGGTAAACCCATATAACATTGGCCCTAATAATATCATTTTGTTTGAAAGTGAAAGTTTCCTGAATATTTGATATAAAAATATTAAAAATAAGAATATGCCTACAATTCCATAATAAAATAAGATACCTAACCAGGTTGAGTGAATTTCATTGCCTGTGGGGTTATATAACCAGTAAGCTCCTTGCCCAGCCCCAAAAATCAAATATTGAGGATAATCAAAGAAACTAAAAAGACCGCGTCCTTCTACTTGGCTATCTCTTTGATTTAATCCTTCTATAAATCGTAATACAACATTATCAAAAACCCCCATGTTATATAAAAAGTAGCTTAAAACACCAAAAAAAACCAAGGTCCCAAAGAATACAAATATTCTTTTATTTAAATCTCCTTTTTGACTAAAAATAAATCCTAACGTTAACATTAAAAATCCAATTGAAGCAGATCTTGACATGGTCAATAAAATCAAAAACAAGGCCAAAGAATAAACGATTATTTTTTTAGAGTTGCTTCCAGAAATATATAAATAAATTGCACAGGTACTGAGCACCCAAAATGCCATTTGATTAGGATCATTAAAAAGACCATTGTATCGTGGGTCAAAATCATAACGACCTAAGTTACTTGCCCAGATAATAATTTCAATGACATAGGAGAAAGGAATAAGAAATAATAGTTTTTCATGGAAAAAATTAATCTGAACCTGATTCAGGTTCATCATTAATAAAAAGAATAATAAATTGAAGACCCAGTAAATAGTTGACATCATATAACTGGAATCTAGGACGATTAAATACCAGGCAAAATTTATACAAATTGCATATGCGACAAACAATAAAATTATATTAGAGTATTCAATATTTATTGAAGAACTTTTATTAAATAATAATAAAATAGCCCCCATAATAAAGATGTGACTAAACTGAGGAATCCCACTGGACCAAAAATAAAACTGAGATAAAAAAAATGAAAACAATACAAGATATATAACAACTTTATCTCTTATATTACTATCACTTAAAAAAATAATGTTATTTTTTGAATTACTTTCATTTAAAATAATCATTATCTATTCCTTTTATATTATCTGATGCTTTAAAAAAGCAAAAGAACTGATTAATATTTCATATTGTTAATATTATTGTTTTTTATTTAAATTTTTTAAAACTATTAATATATTTTTCAAATTAACAATATTTATCAAACTTAATTTTTATTAAAACTCTTTTTTAATAAATAACCAGTAAAAAAATCTGAAAAAATCATATGTCAAAATTTCAGATGGATATTCTCTCAAAATTCCCAGCATTTTTTCTAATGATTTCTTTTTGGATATTAACCCTAATTCAAACGCATTTATCCATAACGCTCTTTTTTTTGCTTTATTAAAAAATATATGATTTTGGTACTCATTTAAAATCATCATTCTTGAATCATGCATGAGAGAGGTTTGCTTATGCATATTATTATCATGTAGCCTGTATTTAGCAAACAGGACGGGAAGATAACATAACTCCCCTTCTTGTGCTAAAAGCAACCACATATACCAGTCTTCAATTTTCACCTCAGCATCATAACCACCGATTTTTTTTAAAGCATTTGATCTAATCAGTTGTGTCATGGCGGGTAACTCATGCTCTAACAATAAAATTTGTTCAAAACTATAGTTTTTTCTTTTTTTAATTCTATTTTTTACCTGATTAGAATCATGATCAATAACTGATATTCCTCCAAACACTGCAATACAATTTTTGTTATGCTTTAAAAACTCGGATTGTATTTTTATTTTATCTTCCAAGATTATATCATCAGAAGCGAGAGAAGAAAAATATTCTCCTTGCGCCCATTCTAAGGCTTCATTCAAGGTTGCACTCAAGCCCTTATTCGGTCGATGCCTAAATTCAAACCGGGTAAATCGTTTTTCACATCGTGGAATCAGTTCTTGTATTTTTTCTACTGAAGAATCTGTAGATCCATCATCAATGACAATTAACTCAATATTCTGATAAGACTGGTTAATGACACTCTGAATACTATCGCATACAAATTTTTCATGATTATAACTTGGTATAATGACAGAAACTAAAGCTTGGCCATTTATCATATTATCTCTCTTTGTTTTAATGATTTAAATATAAAAAAACTGATGACGACCCAATACATCCCATAATTTATGAAGTGGGCCATTGAAACACCTTCAAATCCAAAAAGCTGGGTACATACATAGGTCAAAGCAATAAGAGACAAGGTAAATATAATCTCTGTAGAGATGTACAGTTTGGTCATGGCTTTGCTTAGCATCAAATAAGCCAGTATCCAGCTTCCTATTTTTAATGCATCCCCCATCATTTGCCAAAAGAACAGGCTCTGCATGGGTGCGAAAGATGGACTGAATAAGACCTTGATAATCCAGTCACGCAACACAAAAATGACTACTCCGCCTGCCACAGCCAGTGGAAAAAGAAACTTATAGCCTAAATAAACTTCTTTCTTAATTTCATCAATCATCTTGAGTTCTGACAAGCGCGGTAAGTAATAGACTCCCAATGTTGTTGTAACCAGCATCAGGTATACGGTGCTTAGACGGATCATGGCTTCCCAGTAACCGGCATACGCCAGGCCAAATTCCTGACTTAAATAGGCTCGAATTAAGATTTGCGATAAAGGCACACAGATCGCACTGACCAATGCCATCCAGATAAAAGAACTAAGTTTTTTAGTAATTTCTAAGTCTATTTTTCCAAACAGAGAGGAAAACTTAAACCAGTCCGCTCGATAACACAGAAATAACGTCACTATAAACGCAATAGATTGATAAATGGATAATGCAATTAAGGCACCATATAAATGTAATTTTATTGCTAAAATACTCGTAACAATAAGCGCAAATAAACTACCCGCAATATTGGCAAGTACCAGCTTTAATATTTCTTTTTTGCCATTGAGTATGGCTAAAAACAGGGTATTAAAATTAAAGAATAATAAAAATACTGCAAACCATACAAAAACTGTTTGATATTCAAGTGTATGAAATATATAAAGTGATAGCTGCCTTTGGAAAATTAAAATTAAAAATGCGAACATCAGACTAAATACAAAAACAATACTGCCTGCTGTTTTCCAGATTGCACGTTGTTTGCTTTCATCTTCATGATATTCAGCAGTATATTTAATGACTGCAGTATTAATTGCACTACCCGCAAAAGTAGTCACCATTTGAATAAAATTTTGGAATTGACCTAAAGCTGCATATCCAGTCGGCCCCAGATATACAGCTAGAATTTTATTCAGTACAAACAGGGTTATGGTCTTAATCAGGACCGCCACCCCATTCAGTACACTGGTCTGAAGTAAGTTCATCTATATTTGAAAACCATTACATAACTGAACAACTTGCTTTGCTTCATCCATGGATAAAGTAGGCCCTATCGGCAAGCTCAAGACCTGCGCATGAATTTGTTCTGAAATTGGTAAGTTTAAGTTATTCCATGCTTTATAAGCTTGCTGCTTATGGGGCGGAATCGGATAATGAATCAATGTCTGTACCCCATGCTCTGCCAAATATTTTTGTAATTTCTCCCGATATCTGGTCCGGATCACAAATAAATGCCAAACATGCTGCATATCAGTTGCGGTATTTATACTTTTAAGTGGAAGCACAATAGCTGGATTCTGAATTTCTTTTAAATAGAGATCTGCAATCTGACGACGATGCTGGTTCTCCAGATCTAAAAATGGCAGTTTTACATTCAGGATAGCCGCCTGAATTTCATCAAGGCGACTATTTACTCCCATGACCAGATTTTTATATTTTTCATGTGAGCCATAATTACGTATAGCCTTAAGCATATGGGCCAATTCAGCATCATTGGTGGTAATTGCCCCGGCATCACCCAGCGCACCCAGGTTTTTTCCTGGATAAAAACTGAAGCCTGAGGCATCTCCCCAATTCCCTGCTTTTTTACCCTCGATTTCAGCGCCATGGGCTTGTGCCGAATCCTCTAAAACCAGTAAATTATGTTTCTTGGCAAGCGCCATAATTTCTGGCATGGCAGCAAGCTGTCCATATAAATGGACAGGCAAAATTGCCTTTGTTTTGATGGTAATCGCGGCTTCAATTTTTTTAACATCAATATTGAACGTATGGATATCCGGTTCGACTAATACCGGTTTCAGATGATTCTGTGAAATTGCCAAAATACTTGCAATATAGGTATTTGAAGGTACGATCACTTCATCGCCTTCATTCAGTTTACCCAGTTCTTTCCATGCACGCAGGGTCAGAATTAGAGCATCCAATCCATTGGCGACCCCTATGGCATACTCTGTACCACAATAATTCGCAAAATTTCGTTCAAAACCCTCTAACTCTTTGCCACAGATATACCAACCAGAATCAATGACCTGTGTACAAGCTGCTATAAGTTTGTCACGGTATTGAGCATTTATTGCTTTTAGCTCAAGAAAAGGTATCATTCTTATCAATCCCGTATAAAAAAATTTTATTCATTTTTTTTAATTTCACATTTATCAAAACTAATCTCTTGATATGAATTAAAGTGAAAACCCCAATATTATTTATTCAGTTCATAATTCTTAGATTTAAAACTTGGCTCTAATAAAAATTTCTTCATCTTTCTATTTAGAGGCTTTTCAATATATTTATACATTATAAAGCTGGCTATTAAAGTCACAATAAATATAATCAATGAAAACAACATTAAATCCATATCAAATAAAAACATCTTTTTTATATAATTTAAAACTTGTATTTCCAAAACATGAAGCAAATAAAAACAAAAACTGATTTCTCCCGCCAAAACCATATATTTATTTGATAGAAACTTGGTAATAATACTTTTTTCATTAACAACATGAGACAATGCAAAAACAAGAATGATGGTGGCCATAGGTAACCAATAATAAATTGAGTATCTATAACTGATATCTATCTTGCTATGAAATACAAAGAATAAGACAAAAAGTAAAATCGCTCCTGATTCAAATACAAAAGTAGGTATCTTCACTTTAGAATAATTAACTTTTATTTTCTCATAAAGATCAAACAGGATAATACCAAGTAAAAAATCTGAAAAACGTACCCATGGTGAAATGTACAACCAATAGTGATTCTGGTTTTTATCAAGCTGCATATTCAAAACCAGAATACCTATAAGATAAAAAATAAATATATAGCTTCTTATTTTTTCAGAAATTAAAAATGCAAATGGAAAAAGTAAATAGAAGAACAATTCATCGGAAATGCTCCAGGATGGAGAGTTTAATGAAAAATGAATATTTTCTTCAGAGAAAAAACTTTGTATTAGAAAAATGTGTTGAATTAAGTATTCCCATCCTTGTCCAGACTGGCTAAAGGTCAACAGGAGTACAATTGCCGTAGTTGCTATATGTACTGGATATACTCTTGCTAAACGAGAAATATAAAACTCTTTTTTTGAAACATTTCCTCTAAAAAATTTTTCTTTATAGTTATAGGATAAAATAAATCCGCTTAATATAAAGAAAAAACTGACACCTAAAAATCCTTCGTCAAAAATACTGTTAAAAATATTTGCATAATGTGTGTCATTTTTTAAAAAGGCCAAATGACTAAGAAAAACAAATAGCGCAAAAAACATACGCAATGATGTAAGCGGCTTAATCATCTCATACATCTCCTTCATATTTATTATTTAAAATTCTATTTTCTGAAGTCTCTCGAGTAACAAAGCCATCATACTTGTGAATTATTTTTCTTAATTTTATAGTCTCATTTTCTATGCAATAAAAGTTTTATCTGCTTCTTTTAAAAACTGGTCGTAATTACGGATATAGTCACTTTCATCATAATAATCGCTTGCCAATACCAATAAGATGCAATCTTCAGAAAAATCATGCATTTCATGCCAAACCATGGGCGGAATTAATAATCCTTTATTGGACTGACTTACGCACACTTCTTGTTTTTCTTTACTGTTATCCATTAATATTTTACAGCTGCCTTGAATACAAAACCCAATTTGTTGAAGCTCTTTATGTGCATGAAACCCGCGAGGAACATCAGGCTGAGCGCCAAAAATATAGTAGAGCCTCTGTATATGAAAGGGAATATTCCGATTGGCTTCAGCGACCACCAAACTGCCACGATGATCTCCCAGATTAGGTAAATCAATCCATTCAATAAGATTCATCATGATTACCCCACCAAAGAAATCAGATATTGACCATAGCCATTTTTACTCATCGTTTGACCAATGGCTAACACTTGTTCTTTGCTTAACCAGCTATTATTCATTGCAATTTCTTCTAGACAGGCAACTTTATAACCCTGACGCTTTTCAAGGGTTTCCACAAATTGAGCTGCCTCAAGTAGACTTCCCTGTGTACCTGTATCTAACCAGGCAAAGCCACGTCCCAGCAATTCAACATTTAAATCACCACGTTCCAGATATGCCTGGTTAATGGAGGTAATTTCCAGTTCACCTCGCTCAGAAGGTTGTACTTGTTTGGCAATCTGAATCACATCATTGTCATAAAAATACAGGCCCGTTACAGCAAAGTTAGATTTAGGTTTTTCCGGTTTTTCTTCAATTGAAATAGCACGTTGCTGTTCATCAAATTCCACCACACCAAAGCGTTCAGGATCTTTGACCTGATAGCCAAAAACAGTGGCTCCTTTTTGACGTTCAGCAGCCTGACGCAGCATGGGGGTAAAACCTTGCCCATAAAAGATATTATCGCCGAGCACTAAGCACACATTACTTTGCCCAATAAATTCTTCACCCAGAATAAAGGCTTGTGCCAAACCATCAGGTCGAGGCTGAATCGCATAACTTAGCTGCATGCCAAATTGTGAGCCATCACCTAATAATCGCTTAAACCCATCAATATCTTCCGGGGTACTGATGACAAGAACCTCCTGAATACCGGCTAACATCAACACAGATAATGGGTAATAAACCATAGGTTTATCATAAATCGGAAGTAACTGTTTCGAGATTCCTTTAGTGATTGGATGCAAGCGTGTGCCCGAACCACCTGCTAAAATAATCCCCTTTGTTGATCTTGACATTAGACTGCCTCCCCTAAACGTTCACGCTGATAAGAACCATCCTGAACGCGACGGCACCATTGCAGATTATCCAGATACCACTGCACAGTTTTACGAATACCGGTCTCGAAGGACTCTTGTGGTTTCCAGCCAAGTTCACGCTCAATTTTTGAAGCATCAATGGCATAACGTAAATCATGACCAGGCCGATCACTGACGAAGCTAATCAGGCTTTCATATATTTGGCCATTGAGTCGTGGCTTAAGTTCATCCAAGATGGCGCAAATGGTTTTAACCACATCAATATTCTGTTTTTCATTATGCCCCCCAATATTGTAGGTTTCGCCGACCCTGCCTTTGGTCGCAACCTGATATAAAGCACGGGCATGATCTTCTACAAAAAGCCAATCCCGAATCTGCTGACCATTGCCATAAACAGGTAAGGATTTTCCATCCAGCGCATTTAAGATGATCAAAGGAATCAGTTTTTCAGGAAAATGATAAGGCCCGTAATTATTTGAACAGTTCGTAACCACGACCGGCAAACCATAGGTTCGATGCCAAGCACGCACTAAATGATCCGAGCTGGCTTTACTTGCCGAGTAAGGTGAACTTGGCAAATAAGCTGTGGCTTCAGTAAATAAGTCGGTTGTCCCCTCTAAATCTCCATAGACTTCATCTGTTGAAATATGATGAAATTTAAATTTAGACTTTTTGATTTCACCCGAATTTTGCCAATATTTTCGTGCGACCTCCAAGAGGGTATATGTACCTACAATATTGGTGCTGATAAATTCAGCTGGACCATCGATCGAACGATCCACGTGAGACTCTGCTGCCAAATGCATGACGATATCTGGCTGAAATTCTGAAAATAATCGTGTTAAAGATACATGATCACAAATATCAGTTTGAGCAAATTGATAACGGGGATGAGCTGATATAGAAATTAATGACTCCAAGTTGCCTGCATAAGTTAACTTATCAACATTTAAAACATGATGTTCAGTCGCTTTGATGATATGCCGGACGGTAGCAGATCCAATAAAACCAGCTCCACCAGTCACTAATATTTTTTTCACCATTCCCAGTATTCCTTTTATTTTTATTTTACTTTTCAAATATTTTTTTAATTCATTGATGCCTTCTGGCATAGATATTCTTATTTGATTATTTATAACATATATTAATTTTATTCAACACACCACCTATAAAAATCTTATTCTCAAATATAGTTACATTTTATGGATAAGTATTTTTCTTATACCACTTACCCAATACTTTATAATTATTGTTTTTTTTAAACACTTTTCAACCAATAAAAACCAGCTTAAGCTTTACAACTACTGATATATTACTTTCAATTAATAAGAGATTATTAATTAACACTTCATTTATATAATCTAGCTAATGCCAAATAAATATATGTGAAATTTAATAAAAATAGAATCTAAAAAACCTTTAAAGTATACATAAATAATATGAAAATACTTTCATTATTACTAAGTTTTTGTTTTGTATAGTTATACTGTGATAATCACCTTAATCTGCAAGCAATAAAATTTATAAACAATCCGTTTTACCTGAATAAACTAAGCAATACTTGTATCTCTACACCTTAATTTAATGGAAGTTTTAGATACTTTTTTTTAATAAATACTATTGATCTATTTTAATTCAAACGTATACTTAGAACTAAAAATAAGTATAGACAAGCTATATAATTTGTTATAACTTTTAGATGTTAATCACATAAACCATGTTAAAAAAATTAATAATTACGAATAAATACTAATTTTAAATATATAAAAATAAAGGGGTTTCAAGTGAACAATAGACACCTTATAGGCGTTTTAACCTTAAGCCTATCATTAGTCGGATGTGCAGCAACATCTGGCTTTCAAACCTATGATTTACCAGATGAAGGAATTTATCAAACCGAACTGGGAACTCAAGTTAATCTGGTAAAATTGACTCAGGACAATCTACCTGCAGTGCAGTCAGCCCAAACTCAAAACCTGAATCATTACGCACCTTTATTTCAGCATGAAATGCAGGATTATCGTTTGAATCCAGGTGATATTTTATCCTTTCAATTATGGGCCTACCCGGAAATTAGTGCAGTTCCAACAGCAACTGATAATACCAATGGTTATCAAATTGACCGAAATGGTTATATCCATTTTCCATTAATTGGACGCTATAAAACAGTAGGGAAAACCCTTCCGGAGGTTAATCGGGAAGTACGCCGACTATTAATTCCTTATTTAAACAATCCAGATGTAGTGGTGAGAGTACTTTCTTATCAGGGACAGCGTTATTCAGTGATGGGTAATGTGAAATCAGCTGGGCAGTTTTATTTGTCTGATCAGCCCGTGAGCGTTTATACAGCACTGGGTCTGGCCGGCGGCATTAACGAGCAAGGTAACTCTAGCTCTATTCAATTGGTGCGTCAGGGTGTGGCCTATGACCTCAATACAATTGCATTAGAAAAGGCAGGATATTCATTACATAAGCTGTTAATTCAACCCAATGACACCCTGTATATCAGTCCTCGTGAAAATCAGAAAATCTATGTCATGGGTGAAGCAGGCACGAATACCCCCTTACCCATACGTGACCAGGGGATGACTCTCGCGGATGTTCTCGGTGAAAGTGAAGGGATTAATCCCTATTCAGCCAGTGCTAGTCGAATTTACGTCTTACGTGACAATTCAAATAATCAGATGACTGAAATATATCATTTAAGTTTAAAAAACCTGGGAGATTTTGGCTTGGCCAAAAAGTTCAAAATGCACAGCAATGATATTGTCTATGTAGATGCCACAGGCCTGACTCGTTGGGAACGAGTGGTTAGCCAGATTCTTCCATTTTCAAATGTTGCTGGTACAGCTATACGCTAGCAGGTAGTTCAGCTATGCATATTAAAAAGATTTTGGGGAGCTGTTTTGAAAATATTAACCATCGATTAATGACTGAATGTTTACTAACGAGATCTGCCCGTATTTGTAGATTAAATCTATAAATATAGATGGCTGAAGTAATGCTCAGCGCTGATCACAAGACAGCATTTTTACGTAATAGCATGGGATCTGCCTGCAACTCCATGTAGTTCAACACTAAATATGAAGCAGATTGAATAAAAATAATCTTATCCTGATCATCATAAAAATATCTGGTTTTACCAGACTAGATTTTTTTTGAGGGAACAATAAAGCCAGCATATTTGGGATTCATTTTTGCAGGGGCAGCAGGTCTTTGATGAAGTTCTGTAATTTAATGCAACACGACGTCATCGACTGGAAAAATCACTTTTAAACTTTTAGAAAGCAAAATTATGAACAAAAATAACAATACCGAAAATATGATTGACCTAAAAGGGGTGTTATTTTCCTTGTTTGCGCAATGGAAACTTATCCTCGTATGTGCCTTGCTCAGCGTGCTTGCTGTCCTGCTCTATTTACGCACTGCAGCGATTAATTATAAGGTCGATGCCATCGTCCAGGTCGAAGAAAGTAGAGGTGCCTCAGCTGCTTTATTGGGTAACCTTTCAAGTGTCATTGGGCAAATGTCTTCATCTAATGCTGAAGTTGAGGTATTAAAATCACGCAATATTCTGGAATCAGTAATTAATCGCTTAAATTTAGATCTTCAGATTACCAGTACTGAAGACACTTTTGTTAAGCGACTATTTCAAGGGGTAAATTATCAAACCGAATATCAACCTGAAACTGTGCGCTTTAAAGAGGGTCAAAAAAGCTTCGACATTCGACAGTTTGAAGTTCCTGCCACCTATTTGGATAAAAATCTGCTACTGCAATTTCAACAACAGGGCTTTAGTCTGATCAATCCTGTGACAGAAGAAACTATTTTCAAGGGTGCACTGAACCAGCCAGTACAATTCAAGACTGCGCAGGGCGACTGGAAAATCGCGATCTTTACTCAGGATCAGCTAGATAGCAGTTATCAGGTGCAAAAGCTCTCTTTACCTTCAGCGATTGATTCTATTCTTGCCAATTATTCAATTGTAGAAAAAGGCGAACTTAGCGGGATTTTGCAGCTTCGCTATCAAGGTCATGACAAACAGCACATCACCAAAGTTCTGAATACTATTTTGGCAATTTATAGCCAAAATAATATTACCCGTCGTTCGGCAGAAACTGCTCAGACCCTCGCTTTCTTGGATGCTCAATTACCGGATTTAAGAAAACAGCTGGATGATGCAGAGCGGGTCTTTAACCAATTCCGTCAACAGCATAATACTGTCGACATCACCCGGGAGTCAGAATTATATTTAAATCAGAGTGTGACTTTAGAAACACAACGAGCTCTACTCGAACAGAGACAGGCGGAAATAGGCGCCAAATATGCAGCAGCACATCCGACCATGCGAGAAGTTACTGCTCAACTTCGTGTGATTAATGGCAAGATTCGTGAGCTCAATACCACACTTAAAAATCTTCCAGAAATACAACGCCAGTATTTACAACTGTCTCGTGAAGTCGAAGTCAAACAACAACTGTATACCAATTTGGTCAATTCCTACCAACAACTGCGAATTGCCAAAGCCGGCGAGATTGGCAATGTACATGTTATTGATACTGCGCTTGAACCGATTGACGTGATTAAACAGAAACAGCCATTAATTCTGTTCTTAACTTTTTGCTTCGGTACTTTCTTGGGAATTCTGGTGGCATTATTCCGCAATATGTTCCGTTCTGGAGTGAAAGATAGTAGCCAAATAGAATACCAGCTGGATCTTCCCGTCTATGCCAATATTGCACACTCCCCTGTTCAGAAACCGGGGCTGAAACTGCTGAAAAAGAAAAAACTGCCTTTCTTATTAGCCCTTAAACATAGTGATGATATGGCGATCGAAAGCTTGCGCAGCATCCGGACAGCAAGTCATTTCGCTCTGTCTCAGGCCAAAAACAATATTATTATGATCTCGGGTCCAGCGCCTAGAGTTGGAAAATCATTTGTTTCCAGCAATCTGGCAGTCATCATGGCAGAAAAACATAAACGCGTATTGATCATTGATGCGGACTTGCGTCGTGGTCATATACACAAATATTTTGATTTGGATAATCAATATGGATTAACTGAATACCTGAATGAGCAAATTACCTTGGAACAGATGGTGCAAAGCACCAATGTAGCAAACCTCAGCGTCATCACCTGTGGTGAAAATCCAGTCAATCCATCCGAACTTCTCAATTCGGTACGGTTTCAGGAATTACTGCAACACCTGACGCCACACTATGATCATATTATAATTGATACGCCTCCTGTCCTGGCGGTCACGGATGCGATCATCGTGTCCCGATATGTCGGACTCAATCTGGTGGTGGCCCGCTATGCAAAAACACAAATGAAGGAATTGGCACTGACAGTGAACCGTTTTAAACAAGCGGGAAGTACCGTAAATGGCTTTATCCTGAATGATATCCAGCGTTCAGCAGGTGGTAGTTATAGCTATGATTATACTTATAGCTATAAAACCGAAACAAAAACCAGTTGATCTTTTTGAATAAAAAAACCAGCCATTGCTGGTTTTTTTATTTTTTTAAAGCTCTACCAAACTGCGATATTTGCTTGCTAAAAAACCACCCATTCTGCAAGATTTCTCAAAATTTTCTGCTAAGATGGAATGAACCTCAACGATAACATTAGATTGGAATAATACATGAGCAAGGCCTTACCGATTGCTGTCGCTGTTCTTCTAGGCGGTGCCGCGCTAGTACCTGTTTACTATGCAACTCAAAACCCAGCTGCTCAAACGACTAAAGCATCTAAAGATGCCTCTGCTGTTTCTAAAATCAGCTATGCTCTCGGTTATGAAGTGGCTCATCAAACCCCACCTGAACTCGATATTAATAGCTTTGTGACAGGCGTACGTGAAGGACATGCGCGTACTGAACCGGCGTATACTGAAGAAGAATTACAGGCAGCTTACGAACAGTTCCAGAAAGAAATGCAGCAAAAGCAACTCGATAGCACTAAACAGGCACAAGCATCGAGTGACAGTTTCCTGACAGAAAATGCCAAAAAAGCGGGTGTAAAAACCACAGCTTCCGGTTTGCAATACCTAGTGACTAAAGAAGGCACGGGCAAACAGCCAGCTGCTTCTTCAATCGTGAAAGTCCATTACACCGGCAAACTGGTGGATGGTACTGTATTTGACAGTTCGGTTGAACGTGGCGAGCCGATTGAGTTTCCACTCAATCAAGTGATTCCAGGCTGGACTGAAGGTCTGCAACTGATGAAAGAAGGCGGTAAAGCGACCCTGTATATCCCATCTCAACTTGGTTATGGTGAACAAGGCGTGCCAGGGACGATTCCTCCACACAGTACTTTGATTTTTGATGTGGAACTCATTGAAGTCAAATAATCTATAAATAAGGAGAGCAATGCGCTCTCCTTTATTTTGAGAATAAATATGAAAATACAAATAAGCTTGATGGTTTTACTGCTAAGTTCTGGCAATCTGCTTGCCAAAGATGTGACCAATAAAAGCCCGGAAGCTGAACAGGTCGGTTATAGCTTTGGTTATCTGATGGGAAAAAGTAATGCCGACTCTTTGCAAGGGATTGATCTGGATGCTTTCAGTGCCGGTTTAAAAGCTGCTGCTGCCGGAAAACAATCCACTTTAACTGAAGAAGACATGGCTCGAGTGCTGACCCAGTTTAAACGTCAAAGTGAAGCCAAAGAGCTGATTGAATTAAAACAAAAAGCTGAAGAAAACACCAAAATCGGTCAGGCTTTTCTGACAGAAAATGCCAAAAAAGCAGGGATAAAAACGACTAAATCTGGCCTGCAATATCAGATTCTTCAGCAAGGCAAAGGCAAATCGCCAAAAGCCGATAGCAATGTCCGCGTACATTATGAAGGCCGTTTGATTGATGGCACGGTTTTTGACAGTTCAATTGCCCGTAATCAGCCTGTGGTCTTCCGTACCACCCAAGTGATTACCGGTTGGACTGAAGGCCTGCAACTGATGAAAGAAGGTGCCAAATACCGCTTCTTCATTCCTGCAGAACTGGCCTATGGACAAATTGGTTCAGGTGATGTGATTGAGCCAAACAGTACCTTAATTTTTGATGTGGAATTACTGGAAATTATGAAGTAATCAATACTGTTTTTTTAAATATTCAATCAGAGAGGCGCGATAGCGGCCTCTCTTTTTTATATGGATGAAGCATAATTAATCGAATGTTTTCATGTCACATTCAGATCAGTTTTGCTATGTTATATGTTAATTAAACGGTTCAACAAGAATAGAGGACGTCAGCATGGCAGCAATCAAGACCCGTGAAATTCATTATACTGCGCCGGATGGTAGCGCATTGATTGGCTATTTTGCCGCTCCAGAAACAGATACACCCCTTGCAGGTGTGCTGGTCGCACCAGAATGGTGGGGTCGTAATGAATATACCGAACAGCGTGCTCGCGAACTTGCAGAACATGGCTATGCGGCCTTGGCGATTGACATGTATGGTGACAAAAAAGTGACCACCCATTCTGATCAGGCCTACCAGTGGATGATGCAGACCTTTGAAGATCCGGACACCATCGTTGATCGTGCGACAGCAGCTTTAAATACCTTGGCAGCACAGGATGAAGTCAATGCAGAGAAACTTGCTGCCATCGGTTTTTGTTACGGCGGTAAAGTAGTGCTGGATCTGGCGCGTGCCAATGCCCCTTTAAAAGTAGTGACCACCTTCCACGGGACACTTGCTGCCAAAGCACCGGCTCAAGAAGGTCAAGTTCAGGCCGAAATTCTAGTCTTGCACGGTGAGCTAGACAGCATGGTCACCTTAGATGATGTCGCCAGTTTCCGTGAAGAAATGCATGCGGCCAACGTCGAGCATGAGGTGATTGTCTTTGAAGATGCCAAACATGGCTTTAGCAACCCGCTCGCCGACGAACGGGCCAAAGCCAATGGCGTGGATCTTGGTTACAATGCTGAAGCGGAACAAAAAAGCTTGGCGGCGATGTATGCCTTATTGGAACGTCATTTGGCTTAAATAGATATAAGTGCTCGACTTGAAATCAAGCTGAGCACTTTAAAGAATCATTGAAGAAAAGAACGATAAATCCTACCAGAGGAGAATGCTGACTATGGCTGAAACCAACTGCCCTTACTGTAACTATGACGAATATGATGTCATTGCCAAAAATGATTATGGTGTGGTGCTGCCTGAACCGAATTCATTATCCGAAGGTCACTGTGTGATTATTCCATTGCGGCATGTGGCCTCGTTTTTCGAAGTGACGGACAAAGAACGTAAAAGCCTGATGTCTTTGCTCGAACAGGCACGTAATGAGCTCCATTTACGTTACCAGCCCGCCGGTTTCCATGTCGGTTTTATTGATGGTGAGGTATTTCAGGAAAAGGTCGAACATCTGCATATTCATATTATTCCGCGCTATAAAGACAAAGTGTTGAAGCTGGATGAACGCTGGGGGATTAGCGACTAAATCTTTGCTGTTTTAAAATAAATGCTCTTCGGAGCATTTATTGTTTGTGTTATTAAGCCGATATCCATACACACTACTCCGCAGTTTTTATCTACTTTTCACATTTCAAGCCTACCGATTCCGCTATAATGGCTGCTGCTTATTCGGTTGCTATTTATCCATGTTTGTATTTTCAGATGCCCTGTTAGAATGGTTTGATGTGCATGGTCGTCATGACTTGCCCTGGCAGGTGACAGATGATCCCTACAAAGTCTGGGTCTCTGAAATCATGTTGCAACAAACCCAGGTCAAAACTGTGCTGCAATATTATGAACGCTTTATCCAGCGTTTTCCCACTGTACAGGACTTGGGTCAAGCCTCTTGGGATGAGGTCGCACCGTACTGGGCAGGACTGGGCTATTATGCTCGTGCCCGTAACCTGCACAAAGCTGCCGGCATGGTGACAGCACAGCAGCAGTTTCCCCAAACTCTGGAACAATGGATTGCCTTGCCGGGGATCGGCCGTTCCACCGCTGGTGCCTTAATGTCACTGGGTTTACGCCAATACGGCGTGATCATGGATGGCAATGTCAAACGGGTCTTGTCGCGTTTCTTCGCGATTGAAGATGATCTGTCCAAACCTATCCATGAACGTGCCTTATGGCAACTGGCCGAAGAATTATGTCCGGTCGAACGTAATCATGACTATACCCAGGCGATTATGGATCTCGGTGCTACGGTCTGCACTCCGAAAAAACCTCTGTGCCTATACTGTCCGATGCAGCAACATTGCAAAGCGCATCAGCAAGGTCTGGAAAATGAATTACCATTCAAGAAAGCCAAAAAACCGGTGCCAGTGCGCTCAGCACAGGTCTTGCTGATTCAGTCCGGTGAAGAATGGCTCTGGCAACAACGACCGAACAGTGGCCTGTGGGGCGGACTCTGGTGCTTGCCGATTATTGAAAATGCCCATGAATTCGAACAGCAATGTCAGCAGCTTGGCCTGAAAAATATCCTCAAAAAAGTCCAGATCAGCCACAGTTTCACCCACTTCACCTGGCAGCTTGAAGCAATCGTTTTCGCAGTGGATCAGGATCAGCAGGAACATCTGGCAATTGAACTGCAAGGCAACTGGATGCGTCCAGAGACAGCCATTGATTGCGGTCTGCCGACAGCAATGAAAAAATTGATCTCTGCCGTTAACCTATGACATAGTCTGGACAAAGCATCATATCGATCAGCTCAGAATGAGCATTGCCAATATTTAAGGATGAATAACGTGCGCCAATACCTTGCTTTGACCTGGGTGGCTTTGATTGCCATATTACTGACCGCCTGTAGCAGTACGCCGAAACAACCTTCTTCTGCACAGTTAAATCCGCTACTGGTACAAAAACTGCAAAATAAGCGAATGCCTTCTTCACTGCCCATCCCGGTGGCACGTGTACAGGCACGTGAATTACAGGATACTTGGGGGGCGTCGCGCAGTCGCGGACGTTTGCATGAGGGCATTGACATCATGGCTCCACGTGGAACCAAAGTCTTTAGTGCCACAGAAGGTCTGATTGCAGATTTACGCAATAACAATTTGGGTGGTAAAGTAGTCTGGATTCTCGGTCCGGGCGGCTCCTGGCATTATTATGCACATCTGGATGGACATAAACGCGGCCTGAAAGTAGGTGATGCTGTCAAAAAAGGCCAGCTCATCGGCTATGTCGGCAATAGCGGTAATGCCCGACATACTGCACCACATCTGCATTATGGTATTTATTTACAGGGCAAGGGGCGCGGTGTGGTCAACCCCTACCCCTATTTACGTTAATTTTAGGATATTTACATGTCAGAAACGTTGATCAACCGTCTGGTAGAATTTGCTGAATCAGGCAATCAACAAAAAATCGTGCTGAATGGTCAAAGCTACCAGGGCTGGGTGATGGAAATTACCGAAGATGCGCTGCTGATCAGTACCGGTTATACCGACAAAAGTGGTAAAGACATGTGGATTCAATTTAGCGATCTGGATCAGGCTGAACTGTCGTACTGGGACAATCAGCAGGATCAATGGGCTGTGTTTAAATTATAAAACCATAAAAACAAGGAGCATGGCATGACTCTGCAACGCTGTGGCTGGTGCTCCAATGATCCGCTGTATATCACCTATCATGATCAGGAATGGGGACAAGCCCTGCTGGATGAAAATCGCCTGTTTGAAATGCTGTGTCTGGAAGGACAGCAGGCCGGTCTAGCCTGGATTACCGTACTCAGAAAACGTGAAGCGTATCGTGAACATTTTTTTCAATATTCCATTCAGTCGATTGCAGCACTTACAGATCAACAACTCGACCTCAAGCTTAAGGATGCTCGCCTGATCCGTCATCGTGGCAAGCTGCATGCCATTCGCGAGAATGCCCAAGCATGGCTCAAGCTGCAACAGCAAGGCATCAATGTAGGGCAATGGCTCTGGTCTTTTGCCCAGCAACCACGACTGAATAATGATGTTGCGGATTATCATCAGGCAGCGGCACAGACTATCGAAAGCCAGATCATGTCAAAAGCCTTAAAAAAGGCCGGTTTTAAATTTGTCGGACCCACCATTTGCTATGCCTTTATGCAGGCCGTCGGTATGGTCGATGATCACGAAAATCATTGTCACTTTAAAACAAGATCCTCCCATTCAAAGAAGAGCTGAATTTATGTCGAATAATATTATCCACGCTTATGCTGCAATGTCAGCAGGTGCTGCACTCGAACCCTATCAATTCGATGCTGGTGAACTACAGCCACATCAGGTCGAAGTCAAAGTAGAATACTGTGGCCTGTGTCATTCTGATATTTCAGTCCTCAATAATGACTGGGGTTCATCCGTTTATCCGGTCGTGGCTGGACATGAAATTATCGGTATCATCACGCAACTGGGTGGCGAAGCCAAAGGCCTGAAAGTGGGTCAACGGGTTGGCATTGGCTGGACGGCGGAAAGCTGCCAGTATTGTGATCCATGTATTTCAGGTCAGCAGGTACTCTGTACTGGCGGCCAAGTGGCGACTATTGTCGGACATGCCGGTGGTTTCGCCGACAAGGTCCGTGCTGGCTGGCAATGGGTCATTCCTCTGCCTGAAGATCTGGATCCTGAAAGTGCCGGCCCTCTGCTCTGTGGCGGCATTACCGTATTTGATCCAATCCTGAAACATCAGATTCAGGCTATTCATCATGTTGGCGTGATCGGGATTGGGGGTCTGGGTCATATCGCAATTAAACTGCTCAAAGCTTGGGGCTGTGAGATTACGGCTTTCACATCAAATCTGGACAAGACCGATGAGCTGAAAGCCATGGGCGCAGATCATGTGGTGAATAGTCGTGATGTTGCTGCCCTAAAGGCACAGCGTGGCAAGTTCGATTTATTGCTGAGTACGGTCAATGTCACCTTGAACTGGCAGGCTTATCTGGCCACTCTGGCACCGAACGGTACAGTACATATGCTCGGTCTCCCTTTAGAACCGATGCAAATTCCGGCGGGCATGCTGATTGGCGGCGCTAAATCGGTCACCGGCTCACCGACCGGTTCACCTGCGGCACTGCGTCAGTTACTCCAATTTGCCGCACGTAAAAACATTGCGCCACAAATTGAAGTCTTCCCGATGTCACAGCTGAATCAGGCCATTGAACATCTGCATTCCGGTAAAGCCCGCTACCGGATTGTACTTAAAGCGGATTTTGAAGCTTAAACTCTGCCTGTTTCAATCTGTCAAAAAGACCCAGTAATTGGGCAATGCCAGTCAATTAAGGAATTGACTGGCATTTTATTTTTTAAATTCATGATCATACTTGATAGGTAGAAAAGTCATCCGCAACTGTTTGAGACATGAGGTGTATTGCACCGCAAGATTAAAAATGATTGTTTCTGCGACAAATTTACTAGTCGATGGTGGCTGACGAGTTTTGCGGATGAGGAGTGTTGCTCCGCAAGATGCCTTCCTTGCGAAGCTTCGCTTCTCATTTGGGCGAAACAAAAGTAACAAATGATTTACAAGTATTTGATTTAGAATGTTAATACTCCGTCGTGAATGACTAAAAAATTAAAGATTTTACTTATAAACTCCTTAACTGATCAGCATTACAGCAATTGGGTCTTTTTTTTATTGCAGTACTTCAGGCAAAACTGCAAGGCCTGAAGGCTTGGCCAGCTCTGCTTTCATCTTTTGCAACATCTGATACGGCTGCTGCTGTACAAACATATTTACAAAAGTTAAGGGAATCGAGCCTTCCGGATTGGCATAACCATAAGTTGAAACCTTGACCTGATTATTGGCCAGCTTTTGAAAAGTCCAATCCCCTTGATAATCGGTCAAACGTACATAGTTTGGATTTAAGGGATAGCCGGTCTGAATGGCTTTATTCTTGATACTGATTTGTCCATTAGGTTGCTTGATCATCTTGCCCTGCACAATCAGATCACGGTCTTTTAAGGGAAATGGAAAATCCAGCACCATATACAAAGTGAAATCGCCTTTTTTATCATCGCGGGACAAGACCTTGATGCTGCCCATATAGGGCACCCATTGTACTGCATGCTCGATATCCAGAATCAGCGACACGGCATTTTCAATCGGGGCATGGTAGGTGGTTTCAGCTTTATACAGAAAGACCGGGTTTTGCTGGTTCTGATAAGTCCAGACCTTGATATTATTTTTATCAATACTAAGTTTGGTATTCTCGGCCGGCTTTGCCTGCGCAATGGCACCAAGCGCCACTGCACAGAGCAGGAAAATCATTTTTTGCATTTTATTATTCGTCTTATTTTAGTTTTAGATCTTTTTTATAAATGATTTTGACTAGATTTTAAACCTGAATGTCGTTAAAACCCAGCACGTCTTTCATGTCATATTTACGTGCATCACGGCCGACCACCCAGGCAGCAGCACGTACTGCACCGCTGGCAAAGTTCATGCGGTTGGTGGCTTTATGGGTAATTTCCACACGTTCACCATCAGCAATAAACATGGCGGTATGTTCACCGACGATGTCACCACCACGAATGGTCTGGAAACCAATGCTTTGACGCTCACGCGGACCGGTATGACCTTCGCGGCAGTACACAGCGTCTTCTTTCAGGTCACGGCCTAAAGCATCCGCAATCGCTTCACCCCACATAAGTGCAGTACCCGATGGTGCATCCACTTTATGACGGTGATGTGCCTCAATCACTTCGATATCCACCGTATCGCCAAAGACTTTCGATGCCAGTTCAAGCAGTTTAATCGATACGTTCACACCGACTGAATAATTCGCTGCATAAACCACAGGGGTTTCAGCTGCTGATTCATCTAAATAAGCTTTTTGCTCATCATTCATCCCCGTGGTACCAATCACGATGGCAACACCTGCTTCACGGCAAATTTTCAGATGATTGACGGTCGCTGCCGGTGCGGTGAAATCAATCACGACATCACAGTTTTTGACCACCTCTGCAAGACTACCCACCACCTTGACACCGACTGCACCAATCCCGGCAAGTTCGCCCGCATCTGTGCCTAATAGGGTACTTTCAGGGCGTTCTACTGCAGCTGCCAATTGATAACCGGCTTCATGCACAGCCTGAATGAGGATACGCCCCATACGGCCGCCTGCACCCAAGATTCCAATGCGTGGTGTAGCTGACATAACATAGTCCTGATGTTGATCCAAAATTGCTTTTACTATAGCAAAACTGCGGAATAACACTAAGATGCATTGCATAAAAATCAATGAAAAGATATGAAAGGTGTTATGAGCGATTTTTATATATCTAGAATTTTCTGATTAGATTGGCTTTATAAAGTTGTGGAACATTGCTCAAATAGTAAGCGTGGAACGTGAATAATCATAAAAAAAGCCCAATCGGTGAGGATTGGGCTTTTCAATACAACATAAACAACTGAATTAAAACAAATAATTTGAAGCATTTCGTATAAGGTGTATTATGTTAATTTTAGAAAAACTTAAATTTATCTATGAAATTAAAAGTTTATTAAAATAAATATATATATAATTGAATTATATGAAATTAAACTCAATCTAATTTTATATCTCATTCATATCAATTTTTTGATAAATTAGGAAATTTATGAAATTTATATACGGAATAATATGTCACCGTGTTACAACTGCTCTGCAAGTACTCATCGATGAACTATCTAAAAGCCCTAATAGTATTATTTTAATTCACGTAGATAAAAAAAGTGATATAAATCAATTCAAAAAAGAATTAAATAATAAGAGTATTATTTACATTTCTGATAGAGTTGACGTCAGATGGGGTAGCTTCACACAAATTGAAGCTACCCTTAACCTGTTAAATGAAGCTAAAAAATATGATTTTAAATATTTTTCACTTTTATCTGGGGATGATATTTGTGTAAAACCTATTTCCCAAATAGAAGAATTTTTATCGAAATCTAATCAAGAATATATTGGTCATGATAAGTTTACAGATCCAACACCAAGATTAAAAAATATATATCCTTATGATTTTTTATTTAAAAAAAGCACATCAAAATCAATTAATGAAAAATTATTATCAAAATTTATAATGATTCTAATCAATAAAGGTTTATTTAAAAATAAACTTTATCCTCAACTCCCAACTCTATATAAAGGTACACAATGGTTTACCTTAACTTGCGATGCAATATTGTATATTTTTGATTATTTATCAAAAAACCAGAACTATATTCCTGCATTTGAAAAATCTTTTTGTGGAGATGAAGTTTTCTTTCATACAATAATTTATAACTCTCCCTTTAAAGAAAACATAAATTTAAATTATGATTTATCTTCACCAATGATGGCACTAAGATACATTGATTGGAAAACAGGTCCAGATTACCCAAGAACATTAGATAAATCAGACTTCAAGAGAATTAGCTCAAGTAATGCTTTATTTGCTAGAAAGATGAGTCCAGATCTAACTCTGAAGGAATTAAATGAATTTTTAGATCAAAATCGGAATAATCTAGAAACAATTTAACATAAAATTTCTTATACGAAGTTTCAGTGTAAGCCCAAAATAGAAATGTCCGGTTTCTCCAAAGTAAAAATGTCCGCTTTTAGAATATGCACTTTTGCGATTATTGAAGCGGACGGTTTGATATGTTGGTGTCTATGTCGGATAAAGAACTTAAACGATTGTCGGTCTTGCAGGAAATCTGCGATCAACGCATAACTCAGTCCCAGGCTGCTCAGCTACTTCATATTTCAGAACGTCAGATCAGACGCTTACTGCAGAAATACAAAGCTCAAGGCCCAGCTGCATTAGCCCATGCTGGTCGTGGCCAAACCAGCAACTGCAAACTTCCTGAAGAACTCAGACTCAAGTGCCTCAATATTGTTTCGGATCAACTCCATGGTTTCGGACCCACTTTAGCGCATGAAAAGCTCACTACCGTTCATGGATTCGATCTTTCAGTGGAAACCCTGCGTTGCTGGATGATTGCAGCCGATTTATGGATTCCTCGCTCCAAGCGCCTGAAACGCCCATATCAGCCTCGATATAACCGAGATTGTTATGGTGAACTGGTACAAATCGATGGCTCACACCATGACTGGTTTGAAGGAAGAGCCGCTAAATGCTGTCTGCTAGTCTTTATCGATGATGCCACAGGCAAATTGCAGCATTTACGCTTCTGTGAATCAGAATCAGCCTTTGACTATATGATTTCGACACGCTTGTATGTTGAACAGCATGGTAAGCCTTTAGCGTTTTACAGCGACAAACATTCAGTCTTTAGGGTGAATCAAAGCAGCAAGAAAGACAGCAAGATTACCCAGTTTGGACGCGTACTCAGTACCCTCAATATCGATATCATCTTCGCTAACTCCCCTCAGGCCAAAGGACGGGTGGAACGGGCCAACAGAACCCTTCAGGACCGTCTGATTAAGGAGATGCGCCTGGAAGGTATCAGTTCGATTGCAGATGCGAATAAGTGGTTACCCTGCTTTATTGAGCAGTTCAATCTCAAGTTTGCAAAGACGGCCTTTAATCCTAAGAACTTACACCGCTCTGCCACCGAAACAGCTGAGCAATTAGATGATATTTTTACCTGGCGAGAGCCACGTAGAGTCACCAATAGCCTGACCATTACTTATGATAAATGTGTATATCTCCTGGAGAGTACAGAAGAAAACCAGAGGCTGATTGGTAAATATCTTGAGTTTCTAGAATACCCGGATGGTACTGTAGCCATCATGCATGAAGGCCGGAAGATCAATTACAGCATCTTCGATAAATTAAGTCAGCTCAACCAGCGAGAGATTGTTGAGAATAAACGGTTGGGTGCTGTTCTGAATCATATCCAACAACAGCATGAAGAACTGGAACAACAAAACAAACGCAATCGTTCTCAAAAGATGCCAAGCAGACGTGCACAGAAAACAGCAATTCAACAACGAAATCTGAATCCTGTGCTTGACTTGGAAATGTCCATATAGGACATTTCTATTTGGTTATTAGGTAGGACATTTCTACTTGGGAATAACATTCAGTGTTAGAACCCATTTCAAGTACCTAATTCTATTTCTATCATAGTATAAATTTAAAGCACAAAAAAGGACGCCGCAGCGTCCTTCTTTATTTTCATTCGATCAATCAAACAAACGATCAAAGAATGATTTTTTCTTTGGTGATGATTTACTGTCTTCACCATCCATAGTTTCTTGCAGCTCTTTCAACAGTTCACGTTGACGTGCACTTAAATTAACTGGTGTTTCCACTACAATACGGCACAGCAAATCACCTTGCATGCTGGTACGTACCGGTTTAACACCTTTGCCACGTAAGCGGAACAGTTTACCCGTTTGCGTCCCTTCAGGAATTTTCAGGCTTACTCGACCGTCTAGAGTCGGAATCTGAACCTCCTTACCTAACGCTGCATCGGCGATTGAAACCGGCACATCCATATACAGGTCAGCACCATCACGCTGGAAGATTTCGTGCTCACGCACCACCACTTCGACGTACAAATCACCTGACTGACCATCACGAATCGCTTCACCTTTACCGGTCAAGCGTACGCGGTCGCCATTATCCACACCCGCAGGAATAGTAACTTCCAGCGTTTGCTGACGATCCGACACACCTGAACCATGACATTTATTACATGGGTTCTTGATGATCTTGCCCTGACCGCGACAGGTACTACAAGTTTGCTGCACCGAGAAGAAACCTTGCTGCATACGCACTTGACCGGCACCATGGCAGGTACGGCAGGTTTCTACATCATTTGGATTTTTTGAGCCTTTACCATCACAGGCATCACATGGTGCCGGTGCAGTAAAAGTAATGGTTTTCTTGACGCCTTTGACCGCTTCTTCCAGGGTCAATTCCATCACATAGCGTAAGTCCGAACCACGGCGTGCACGTTGCTGGCCACGACCACCGCCGCCACCGAAAGCACCACCGAAAATATCACCGAACTGGCTGAAAATGTCTTCTGCGCTGAAACCACCACCGAAGCCGCCACCGCCGCCCATACCCCCTTCAAAGGCCTGATGGCCCATACGGTCGTACATGCTGCGCTTTTCACCATCAGACAGCACTTCATAGGCTTCTGCTGCTTCTTTAAATTTATCTTCAGCTTCAGCATTGTCCGGGTTACGGTCTGGATGATATTTCATCGCCAACTTACGGTAGGCTTTTTTGATTTCATCATCACTAGCGGTTTTAGCGACGCCCAAAACCTCATAATAATCACGTTTAGCCATGTCTGGCGATGCTCCTCACGGAATTTTGTTTAATATTCAACTGAGGTCTGAAATTGGGGTCAAACCTGATTTTACAAGGGGAAATATGAAAAAAATTATATGCTTTAGAACACAGCTTTATTTTGAGAGAATTTATGCAGGCCTTTAAACCAGGCATTGAGCAGGAAAATAAAGGCAATAAAGCTGAAAATCACCCCGGTCACGACACAGGCTTTGACCCATAACTGGCTGTCCCAGGCAAAGAAAAACAGCGGAATAAACCACAGCGCAGCAAAGAGCGCCAAAATGGTATAAATCACGATATTTCGCATGATCCACAAGGCCTGTGCCTGTAACCAGACTTCGGCATAATCGACTTGTGTCACTTTACGGGCCAACCAGTAGGCAAAAAGTCCACTAAATAGCGTAAATAAGGCCAAAAACATGAAGACATAAGCCATCGCTACGGAACGTCGCATCTTGGTTAATGTAGTTTGAGTCATGTTGGTTTAACCTCATTACCGGATTGGCAGTTCGGCCAATGCAGTAGTTACTTATTTTTTTAAATTATAAAAATCTCAGCTGCTACTATATTGAAAATTTCAATATTTCGCACCTGAAATTATGACAATTTTAAACAGAATTTAAACTTTTTTTCACTTTAAACCATTGTGCATATAAGGCAGGCAGGAAAAACAGGGTCAGAAGTGTTGCCACAATTAAACCGCCCATAATGGCCACTGCCATCGGCCCGAAAAAAATACTGCGAGACAAGGGAATCATGGCTAAAACTGCGGCCAATGCGGTCAAGACAATCGGGCGACAACGGCGGACTGTGGCATTGATAATGGCATCCCATGGGGATTCTCCGGCCTGAATATCCTGCTCGATCTGGTCAATCAGAATCAGGGAATTTCGCATGATCATTCCAGAAAGCGCAATTGTCCCGAGCATGGCCACAAAACCGAAAGGTTTATTGAAAAGTAATAGGAATAACACCACCCCGATAATGCCTAAAGGTGCGGTCAGGAATACAATAAAGGCCCGTGAGATGCTCTTGAGCTGAATCATTAACAGGGTCATCACTACCGCCAGGAATAAAGGCATGCCAGCATTGACCGAGTTCTGTCCACGCGCGGATTCTTCGACCGTGCCGCCGACTTCCAGCAGATAGCCATTCGGCAACTCAGCTCGAAGTTGGTGCAGTGAATCGTGTAATTCATTCACCACAGTGGCCGGCTGTAAGGCCGTGCGAATATCGGCACGCACTGTGATGGTCGGTAAACGATTCCGATGCCAGATCAAGCCTTCTTCAAAGCTATATTCAATGTTGGCAAGCTGTGCCAACGGTACCGAAGTACCACGTGACGTCGGTATCGCCAGACTGCTTAAAGAAGCGACATCAACGCGTTCAGCCTGCGCACCACGTAAACGGATTTCAATCAGTTCACGCTTTTCCCGATACTGATCAATGCCGGCCCCCAAAATCGAGCTGTTCAGCACATTGGCCAGCTCACTGCTAGTCACGCCCAACTGACGGGCACGATCCTGATCGATCTCCAGTTTGATGACTTTGCTCGGCTCACCCCAGTCCAGATGTACATTGGTGGTATTCGGATTATCGCCCACGGTTGCGGCGACTTTCTGCGCCCATTCACGAACCAGTCCCAGATCTTCACCAGAGACCCGGAACTGCAATGGATAACCGACTGGAGGGCCATTTTCCAGCAGGGACACCCGGGTACGGACTTCCGGTAATAACAGCCGAATCTGGTCACTCAAGGATTGACGGATTTCGTTACGATCTTCCAAAGAGGATGCCAGCACCACAAACTGGGCAAAACTGGTTTGCGGCAGCTGCTGATCCAGCGGTAAATAGAAACGCGGAGAACCAATTCCGACATAGGCCACATAGTTATCAATGCCCTGCTGTTTCGACAAAAAGGCTTCAACTTTTTTCACCGCAGCTTCGGTGGCTTTCAGAGAGGCGCCTTCTTCAAGTTTGAGATCCACCAGAATTTCAGCCCGATTCGAGGGCGGGAAAAATTGCTGTGGCACCAGCTTAAACATCAGAATCGACAGGATAAAAATTCCTACCGTTGCTGTAATCACGGTCTTACGATAGGTCACACAGGTATTTACCCAACGGCGGAAACCTTGATAGAACCGGGTTTGATAAGGGTCATGCTGTTCGCCGGCATGATGTACGACCGGCTGAGGTTCAGGCTGCTTGCGCAAACGCGCCCAAAGGCGCTGATACCACGGCGCTTTTTGTATCAAGTCTTTGTTGAAATTGGGCAGCAGTTTATCGCCTAGATAAGGCACAAATAACACCGCGGCAATCCAGGACATCAGCAGTGCAATCGTGACCACCTGAAAAATAGAACGGGTATATTCACCGGTACTCGATGCTGCTGTGGCAATCGGTAAAAATCCGGCGGCGGTAATCAGGGTGCCGGTTAGCATTGGAAAGGCGGTGGTTTTCCAGGTAAAGCCTGCCGCCTCAAGCCGGCTATAGCCCTGCTCCATTTTAATCGCCATCATTTCAATGGCAATAATCGCATCATCGACCAGAAGACCGAGTGCCAGAATCAGGGCACCCAAGGAAATTTTATGCAGGCCGACATCAAATAAATGCATGCCGGCAAAGGTCATGACCAATACTAGCGGAATCGAAAAGGCCACCACCAGTCCGGTACGAAAACCCAGCGAGAAGAAACTGACCAGCAGCACAATAATTACTGCCTCTGCCAGCACTTTCATAAATTCGTTAATGCTGCGTTTGACTGCCACTGGCTGATCGGAGACTTTTTGCAGCTCCATGCCAAGGGGCAAGGTTTTTTGCAGACGGGCAAATTCCTGTTCCAGATGTTTGCCCAGTGCCAGAATATCGCCGCCTTTGCGCATGGACACGGCAATACCAATGCCATTTTCAGCCATAAAACGCATCCGGGGTTGGGCCGGATCACTAAAGCCGCGATAGATCTCAGCAACATCTCCCAGCTGAATGGTTTTGCCATTTATCAAAAGTGGCAGTTGCTGTAATTCTTCAATACTGTTTAAGGCACCGCTGACCCGAACCTGAATCCGGTCTGAGCCGGTTTCAAAAAAACCGGCATGGGTCATGGCATTTTGCTGCTGCAAAGCCTGCTGAATGGCGCTGACTGGAACTCCGAGCTGGATAGCTTTGGTGTTGGAAATCTCAATCCAGATTTTCTGGTCTTGCAGGCCGATTAAATCGACTTTGGCGACATCTTTGACCCGTTGCAGTTGTAGCTGCAAACGGTCGGCGTATTCCTTGAGGGTCGCATAATCGAAGTCTTTGCCTTTGAGCACATAGATATTGCCAAAGGTATCGCCGAATTCATCATTAAAGAATGGGCCTTGTACCCCTTGCGGCAATTCATGCCGGATATCGCTGACTTTCTTGCGCACGTTATACCAGACATCGGCCACATCTTTCGAAGCCAGAGAATCCTTGGCAATAAAGGTCACCATGGATTCACCCGGACGCGAATAGGCCATGATGCGGTCATATTGCCCCGTGGTCATCAGTTCCTTTTCAATCCGATCCGTGACCTGTAGGGACACTTCTTTGGCACTGGCACCCGGCCAGTAGGTCTGGATCACCATCACTTTAAAGGTAAAAGGCGGATCTTCACTTTGCGACAGCTGGGAATAGGACACGATGCCAATCAGCCCGAGCAGGATCATAAAATACAGTACTAGGCCCTTATTCTTTAAAGCCCATTCCGACAGGTTAAAGTTCATATTTAACTCCCTGCCTGAACGGTCACAGGACGGTTTTCACGATTAATCGGATTGATTTTTTGCTGGTCACGCAGCAAATGTACGCCGC
The DNA here is from genome assembly GCF_013418235.1 of Acinetobacter sp. YH12156. NCBI lineage: Bacteria > Pseudomonadati > Pseudomonadota > Gammaproteobacteria > Moraxellales > Moraxellaceae > Acinetobacter > Acinetobacter sp. YH12156. The sequence continues at coordinate 30,432 of NZ_VPCL01000010.1, read as the reverse complement.
CAATCACCACATAATCTTCCGCTTTCAGGCCACTGAGTACCGGTACGCTATCGCGACCATAAGCCCCTAAAGTCACCGGGACTTTGTGTACAGTATGATCCGGCTTGACCAGCATCACATAGGCTTGTTGATCTGTGGCTGAGACACTGGACAGCGGTACACTGAGCCTATTGTCCCGGCTGTGCTGGAAAAACACCCGGGCACTTTGTCCGAGCTGGATCTGAGCATTGCCTTCGCGCAGTGAGACTTTGACCCGGAAGGTACGGGACTGATCCGCAGCTGGTGATATTTCACGGACAAAGGCACTAAATTTTTCTTCTGGTTTGGACCATAAAGTCACCGTGGCAGGCTGTCCGACCTTGACCTCTGAAATGGCCTGTTCCGGCACGCCAATCACCACTTCACGCTCACCGGAAATGGCTAACTCATATACCGCTTGCCCGGCTGCGACCACCTGACCCGTTTCGATATTGCGTGCCGTGATCACGCCATTTTTAGTGGCAATCAGCTGGTTATAAGTGGTCTGGTTTTTGGCAGTATCATAATTGGATTGCGCCTGTTTCAGACTCGACTGTGCAGCTTTATATTGATTATCGATGGCATCATATTGCGAGCGACTCACGGCATTGACCGGTAACAGCTGCTTGAAACGCTGTAGTTCATCCTGAGCAATTTTACTGGCAGACTGCGCGTTTTCCAGCTGGGCACGTGCCGCATTCAGCTGCAACTGGGCATCTTTTACATCCAGTGTGGCCAGCACCTGTCCGACTTTGACTTGGTCCCCGACATCAACGAAGCGCTGGGTCACCTGTCCCGCTACCCGAAAGGCCAGTGCTGTTTGCTGACGCGCCTGCACATCGCCGGCATAACTTTTCAGTTCATGCTGTGAAGTGCTCGGTGTGGTCACCATGACAAAGGGAACCTCCTGTTCTGCGGCGATTGTATCTTTACTGCACCCATTTAAGGTCACACTGCAAAGCATCATCATGCCAGCCAACACGCTGTAAATCCTGCTCATCTTATTCGCTCTTATCTGATCATCTTTTTTCGGGCAAACTATGCTGATATATTGAATTGCTTATTTTTTAATTAATATACCACCCGGTACACTAATTACAACAGAACCCTCGAAGCAATGACCAAGTTGACTTTTTTTGGAAGAAATTGTGCAAATACCTGTAGGACGACCGAAAGATCTGGAGAAACGCCAACGCATCCTGAGCGCGGCCAAAGCGCTATTTTTAGCGCATGGTTATCATGCCTCCAGCATGAACCAGATTGCCCGTGAAGCAGGGGTGAGCAAACTGACGGTGTATAACCATTTCCAGGACAAGGCGACGCTGTTCAGCTGTGCCATTGAAGATACATGTGAAGCTATTCTGCATGAGCATCCGCAGGTCTTGCAGCCAAGCAGTGACTTTGCTCAGGAATTTCATCGGGCCTGTTTACGCGCTTTGAATATTATTAGCCTGCCTGAAGCCATCAAACTGGACCTATTACTCATGGAGCTGGCCTCGCAGCAAAGCCCGCTGGCAGAGCAGTTTTATCAGGCCTCGCATAGCAAACTGGATGCAGTCTGGAATGATTTTTTTAACCTGGCCCAGCAATACCGCTTTATTCAGGTCGATCTTCCAGAAAAACAGACCGAGCTGATCGTGTCCCTGCTGACCGGAACCCGTCATCAGAAAATCCTGCTGGGTCTCAGCCCTCCCCCTTCAAGCACAGAACAGCAACAGATTATTAGCGAGGCGATTGAACTGTTTATGCTGAAATATGCCCTGCCGGATTAACTCCTTTCCTTCGGACTGATCATCGATCACCGTATATGGCCTAAAAGTTGCTAAAAAAGCAGCCAATGCTCTGCAACTTTTGTCTCTAAGGGACTTGGATTGTCATGCAGTCGCGGTATAGTCAAAGCATGCATGTGAGGGAATAAAAAATGATTCAACAGATTGATGCACCACTACGCGAAGACGTACGCTTACTGGGTAATTTGCTTGGGGAAACCTTAAAATTACATGCCGGGCAGGATTTGTTTAATCAGATCGAGCAGATCCGTGCCCTGTCCAAAGGCGCTCGCGATGGACAGGTCGAAGCAGAAAAACAGCTAGAACAATTATTTTTGAGTCTGGAAGATGCGGAAATCCTGCCTCTAACCCGTGCCTTTACCCATTTTTTGAACTTTGCCAATATTGCCGAACAATATCATGTGGTACGTCGTCGCCGTCAGAGCGAGTTTGATGACACTGCAGAATCGCCCAATCCTCTGGTGCCTTTATTTGAAAAATTTAAACAGCAGGAAATTTCTGCCGATACGCTGTATCAGCAAATCTGTGAACTGAAAATTGAACTGGTTCTGACCGCGCATCCCACAGAAGTCAGCCGCCGTACCCTGATTCAAAAATATGACGGTATCAATAATGCCCTGTCCAAATTTGACCAGCAGAAACTGACTCCACGTGAACGTCAGGCAGTTCTGGCCGATCTGAAACAGCTGATCAGCTCTGCCTGGCAAACCGATGAAATCCGTCAGCATCGTCCAACTCCGATTGATGAAGCCAAATGGGGCTTTACTACCATTGAACAGACCTTGTGGAATGCGGTTCCGAAATTTATCCGGGAATTAAATGGCATGGTCGAACAACAATGCGGCCAGAACTTGCCCTTAGATATTGCACCGGTACGTTTTGCTTCCTGGATGGGCGGTGACCGCGATGGCAACCCGAATGTCACCCATAATGTGACGCAAGAAGTGTTGTGGCTGTCACGCTGGAAAGCTGCCGATCTGTATTTACGCGATATTGAGAACCTGCGCTGGGAACTCTCCATTCAGCAATGTAGTACGGAAATCTCCAAGGCATTGGGTCAGGACCATCCGGAACCCTATCGTGAATATTTACGTGATACCCGTAGCCGACTGAAAGCGACCCGACACTGGCTGGCAGAAAAATTAAAGGGCAATGATGCCGATGATAGTTTAGTCATTAAAAGTAAAGATGAGCTATTACAGCCACTATTGACCTGCTATCGCTCCTTAATGGACTGCAATCTGGCCGAAATTGCCAATGGTAGCCTGCTGGACTTTATTTACCGGGTCAACAGCTTTGGGATTGAGTTACTGAAACTGGATATTCGTCAGGAATCAGGACGTCATCGTCAGGCAATCTCGGCGATTACCGAATATTTAGGGTTGGGAAATTTTGAAACCTGGACCGAACAGGCACGTCAAAACTTTTTACTGCAAGAATTGCAAAGCAAACGTCCCTTGCTCCCAAAACATCTGAATGAACCAGCCGGCAGTCTGATTCAGCACCCGGATGTACAGGAAGTCTTTGCCACCATGCGCACCCTGGCAGAACAGCCAAGTGAGTCTCTGGGTGCCTATATTATTTCCATGGCGGAATATCCAAGTGATGTGCTGGCGGTATTGCTTCTACAAAAAGAAGCGGGTATCAAGCACGCCTTACGAGTGGTACCGCTGTTTGAAACCCTCAAAGATCTGGACGGTGCAGCCGAGACCATGTCAACCCTGTTCAATATGCATTGGTATAAACAGCATATTCAGGGCAAGCATGAAGTGATGATTGGCTATTCGGATTCAGCCAAGGACGCCGGTTTTATGTCGGCCAACTGGGCGCAGTACCGTGCCCAGGAAGAACTGACGACGATTGCCCAGCAACATGGCGTTCAGCTGACCCTGTTCCATGGCCGTGGCGGTTCGATCAGCCGTGGCGGTGCACCAACCCAGCAAGCCTTGTTCTCACAGCCACCGGGGTCGATTTCAGGCACGATTAGGGTGACTGAACAGGGTGAAATGATCCGCTTTAAATTCGGACTGGAAGAAATTGCCCTGCAAAATCTGGAAATTTATACCGCTGCGACCTTAGAAGCAACCTTGCTCCCGCCACCCGAGCCAAAACAGGAATGGCGCGACTTGATGCATCAAATGACCGAACTCTCGGTTCAGGTCTATCGCCAGACCGTGCGGGAAAACCCATATTTTGTCAAATACCTGCGCACCGTTACCCCTGAGCTTGAACTGCAAATGCTGCCGTTGGGTTCACGGCCGGCGAAACGTAAAGTCAGTGGCGGGATTGAGTCCCTACGTGCGATTCCCTGGGTATTTGCCTGGACCCAGATTCGTCTGATGCTGCCTGCCTGGCTCGGTACCGGTGCCGCGCTGAATGAAGTCCTGGATCAGGGGCAACGGGCGGTACTCGATGAGATGCTGGCAGAGTGGCCATATTTTCAGACCCTGATTGATATGCTGGAAATGGTGCTGTCCAAAGCCGATGCACATGTGGCCCTGTACTATGAATCACATTTAACTCAAGATGAAGATCTCAAAGTACTCGGCACAGAGCTGCGCCAGCGTTTGCAGGATGCTGTACAGACCTTGCTGACGTTAAAGGGTGAATCCAAATTGTTGAGTAGCAACGGCGTTCTGGATCAATCCATGAAAGTCCGTAAACCGTATTTGTTGCCACTACATTTGCTGCAAGCCGAGCTGATGAAACGTCGTCGTCTCTATCTGCAACAGCAGCAAGCTGAAAATACCCCGGTGGATCACGCCTTAATGGTCAGTATTGCCGGAATTGCTGCGGGTTTACGCAATACCGGTTAATCCAAACAGACCGTTTAAAAGCACATCTTCGCGATGTGCTTTTTTATTGAGCAGTCAATAGCCAAGAAATATTTTATTTTATATAGTAAATCAGATTTATTTATACATAGCCCTATTGATTATAAGAAATTAATCTACTGATTTCACTTTAGTTTTAACTCAAAATTCTTTTACCACCCGGTAAAATATTAAATAAAGTCATAGAATTAATTTGAACAAAAATTTTGTTTAAGTGATTAAATCTTCTAAAGAACAAGAGTATGATGTGCACAATTTATCTTTCGAGTGCTCATTTTATGTCCAGTTGGTTTCCCAAATGGCGCCCTTATGAGGGCAGCATCGATGCACGCCCAGTAGGTACCGCAGAGTATTTGCCACCCGCACAAACGGTCGTTTTGGGTGTACAACATGCTTTTGCCATGTTTGGCGCGACTGTACTGGCACCTTTTTTAATGGGCTTTGACCCTAACCTGGCCATTTTAATGTCAGGGATTTGTACCATCCTGTTCTTTCTGATTACCGGTGGCCGGGTTCCAAGTTATTTAGGTTCAAGCTTTGCCTTTATTGGGGTGGTCATCGCGGCAACCGGTTATGCCGGTGGTGGTGGACTCAACCCCAATATTGGCGTCGCAGCCGGCGGTATTATTGCCTGTGGTATCTTCTATGCCCTGATGGGTTTTCTGGTCATGGCGACCGGCACGCGCTGGATTGAAAAGTTGATGCCACCGGTGGTCACCGGTGCTGTGGTGATGATCATTGGCCTGAACCTTGCTCCAGTCACGGTTAAAAGCGTCATGGGCAACACCTTTAATATGTGGATGTCTCTCGTTACCGTGATGTGCATGGGCTCGATTGCCGTCTTTACCAAAGGCCTGCTGCAACGCCTGCTATTATTGGTCGGTCTGTTACTGGCCTATCTGATCTATTTCATGCTCAGCAATATCATGGGTTATGGTACTGCAATCAACTTCCTTCCCATTCAGCAAGCGGCCTGGTTTGGGTTACCGACTTTCCATGCACCGACCTTTGAATTGAATGCGATGTTGATCATTGCGCCAATTGCCTTGATTCTGGTGGCTGAAAATCTGGGCCATATTAAAGCCGTAGGCGCGATGACCGGTGAAAACCTAGATCCGCATATTGGTAAAGCCTTTGTAGCAGATGGTATTGCAACCACTTTAGCCGGTGGTGTGGGTGCGCCGGGTATGACCACCTATGGTGAAAACATTGGTGTAATGGCCGTGACACGGGTTTACTCGACCATCATCTTTGCAGTCGCGGGTGTCTTTGCTGTGTTCCTGGGTTTATCGCCTAAGTTTGGTGCGGTGATTCATACTATTCCAACGGCGATTCTGACCGGTGCTTCGATTATAGTCTTTGGTTTGATTACTATTGCTGGTGCCAAAATCTGGATTGAGAACAAGGTCGATTTTTCGCAGAACAAGAACCTGATGGTGGCTGCGGTGACCATTATTTTAGGTACGGGTGATTTTGCCCTGACTTTTGGTAGCTTCAATCTGGGTGGTATTGGTACGGCAACGTTTGCAGCCCTGTTCTTAAACTGGTTCTTCAGTCTGGTCGATAAAAAATAAAATTCAGCGATGACTGGGCACAGCCTGTTGCAAGCAAAAAGACCGAACATATATGTTCGGTCTTTTTTGTAGCCTAAAACAGTCTGTCTAGAATGAACTGTTTTAAGTGACTGGCAATTGATTCACGTTGGCTTATTTCTGTTTTTTAAGCGCTTGCTTCAGTTGCTTCAATTTGCCTTTATGTTTTGAAATCTTTTTCAAACGTGCTTTGATTTCTTGCTTTAAAGATTTAACTTGCTTAGCCATGGTATTACTCCCTAGTAAGGCTATTCGTTAGGCTTGTGTTGTTTCACAAAACCACGAATAAATTTTCTTAATTCACGAGCAGCACTAGTATCCAGTTCTTCGCAGAGACGAATAAATTCATCACGCTCCGTACTCTGAATACGAATTAAAAGTTGTCCATCTTTCTTGCCTGTCTTTATTTTTTTGATTTGCTCGCTCATTGCTTATCTCTCCAAAATAAAGACTGCTTTGCAAAAGATGTATATACAATATATATACTTTTTAAATTAAATCAAACCTACATTGTAAAAATATTTAATAAAATCAATTTATTTTTTTTACCATAATTTCTATAAAACCGTGCAAAGCCCGTCCAGGCAAGGCTTTAGGCACTTGGCTGAATGGGCTTTTTATGGATAAATTATTTTTGCAAAAAGGCGATGTTGTGCTTAAAAATCGCCATGGCTACAGCAAGATCTCCTGCATAGCTTGAAGATCGTCCGGCGTAGTTGAACTGAAATGAGCCCGTTTAAGGACGAAACTCTTTCAGTTCACGTTGAATAAAGTATTGGAACATTTCACGGTATAGATGTTCAATAAACTCCTGATCGAGGCCCTGCTTTTGCGCCAATGCCCTAACATTTTCTACAATCTGTTCCATACGTTCTGGTGACTGCAAATCGGTTTCGGTTTTTTTGAAACGGGTGGTTTGATCAACATAAAATTGACGCGCAGCGATCAGCTCAACTAAAGCTGTATCAATGGCATCGATCTGTTGACGTGCATGTTCTAGTGATTCAGCTTTGATCTTTTCCATGTTTTTTCAGTTCACTTTCAGTTTGATTATTACTCTTATACTTTTCTTCTAACACATTACTGAAAATACTTTCAATCATCCAGACCCGATATAAGCTATTAAATGTATAACTTTGATCATCGATGCGCAGTTCCAGTACCGGAAAGTTCGGCTGCGACTTCATTTCACAGAGCATATCATTGTCCTGCAACTTGGCCAGAATATCGTCCTGGCTCAGCTCGGCAATGTTGAGTTGCTGCTGCATACGCTTAAAATGCGGTGCATAGGACAAGTCTTGACCACGGGTCCAGACAGCTTGCAAGATCTGATACATGGCCTCAATGCGCTGTTCTTCAGGACAGCTATAAAATAACTGCGCCATGGGGGCAATCGCCTGTTCAGTCGGACGGCAGAACGGGGTAAATTCGACCTCAGTCCGTTTCGACAAACGCGTGGCCAGACTCCAGTCAAACTCATCCCGGCCACGGTAAGACAAAGGATAGACATTCAACTGGATATTATAATAATCCGCCAGTTCTTCTTTGATATAGGCCAGCAACAACCAGGAAATCGGATCTTCCAGCGCAATATATAAATCCAGTTCCGGGTCCATCGACTGGATCTCGTTCAGCTCTTCGGCATCACTGATCAGATGCTCACGCCATTCAATGTGATCAATCAGAAAAATTGGATTACCGGTCAGCAGTTTTTGCTGCTCCAGACGCCGGGTCAGACGCAACAGATCATCGACTGCCTGATACTGGCGTCCGCCTAAATTAAAATAGCTGGCCAGAATCGGGGTCTGATCAAAAATACGTTCGGGAAAATCCTGTGGCTGATGATGGCGACTGGCCATGGCATAAAGAGTTCGTAATTTTCCGGTCTGTTTTTGCCACAACATATGAAACACATCTTCCAGCAAATACAGGAAATCTTGTCCACGCAGAGGTGTATGCCGCAAAATCAGTTCAGCCTGTTTTAAGGCCTCAGCGCTCGGTAATTCCGGCGTATCATGAAAACTGAAACGATGCTGTTTTGACAAGATTTTTGCATCATTAATCGTGTAGTGCTGCCATTCATCAAAAGACATCTGGTTCGGCGCTTCGGCATGCTCACTGGAAATGATCACTTTCAGCGGCTTGAGCTGCGGACTTAAAATTTCTTCGAGCTGGGGCAACTGTTGTACCGCCAGATAACTGTACACATCATCCAGTCTTAAATGGATACTCAGCCCATCTTGAATAGATAACACCGTTTGACGGGTCGGTTTTTGGTAAAACCAACTCGATCGGATTGGATCAAACCAACGGCGTAACAGGGACATGAGATCGGCCTCGACAAAGATGACGGTGTGCAGTTCAAAAAATTGAATCTGTACAGAATAATCTATTTTTAAGATCGCAGAGCAAAAGCCCTGCATGGTGTAAAAACTTATATCAAGTCTTGACATACTCCCCCCACTTTCGACTAGCTCAAGTGGGGGATTCTAAAAGCAAAAGCTCTTAGGTGACTTCCTCACGGATTTCACTTGCTTTCTGCTTCACAGGGCGATCTTTACCGCATCTTCCCTCGACAGACAAAACGGTGTGTCCCACCGCTAAAATGTTGCGAGAAGCATTAATATCTGCATTCTCGCTAAAGCCACACTCGACACAACTAAAGTTTGCCTGAGTGAGCCTATTTTCTTTTGCAACGTGACCACATGAACTACAAGTCTGACTTGTATATTTAGGGTCAACTTTAACGAGTAAACCACCTCGCCATTGCTGTTTGTACACCAACATATTAACAAGCATTGACCAACCTTGATCTAGGATTGATTTGTTCAAGCCTGATTTAGCTTTAACATTCTTTCCTTTTTCTTCGATTGAGCCTTTGGCTGACTTCGACATATTGGCTACTTTTAAGTCCTCAACTACGATCATTGCGTGGTTTTTGCTGAGAGTTGTCGTGACTTTGTGCAAGTAGTCATGCCGAATATTGGCAATATGATGATGTAATTTATTGATCTTTAAATTAAGTTTTTTCCAATTTTGACTAAATTCGGTTTTCTTTCTCAACTTGCGTTGAAGCCTAGCCAACTTTACTTGATTGGCTTTAAAACTATTGATTGGGTCAAATACCTGACCTGTTGATATTGTAATTAATTTCTTAATGCCAAGATCAACACCAATTGCAGATTTTGATGGATGAATTGGTTGTTCGATTTCACGGTTAGTACAAAATGAAACATACCAAAGCCCACAAATTTTCTTAATTGTAATACTTGTGATTTTACCAACAATTTCTTGTGATTTTTTAAATCTTATCCAACCTGTTTTTTTAGGCAAAGAAACTCGATCACCAATAACCTCACAATCTGCAAATGGAAGTCTAAAAGATTGCTCACCATCTGATTTCTTCTTGAATCTTGGCATGAGTGGTCTAAGCTGAATCTCACCACCATCAGCCAATTTAAAAAAATTGGGTTTACGTGGTTTCCGCTTGTTTTGCTTTAAACGAGCTTGTTCTTTTTTGTTGTAAAACTTACCCCATGCTTGAGCAAGATCACGTATTTTTTGCTGTAAGCAAGCTGAATATGTTTGACCAAGAAAAGAAAATTCAGGTGTTTTTTTAAGGGGTACTAATTTTTTTTCAATGCTTTCGTAACGAATATATTCATCTTTAGCAAACATTTCAAATGATTTAGCGAGAATTTGATTCCACACAAAACGAGCAGAACCTATTGCTTGATTAAGCAATATTTCCTGTTCTTGGTTAGGCAGAAGCCTAAACTTGTAGTGTTGTAAAATCTTCATTAAATCATTGTTTATAAAAGAATTGTAGTGTTTGAATTATAGCAAAAATAAGCAATAAAACCAAGAAAACATTATCTTTAATATGGCTATCGCCACTCGCTTGTATCCCCCACCTGACTGTCGGTGAGGGTCTTACGCCCGATTAAGATAAACAAATGTTCAATGTTTAACAATGGATTAGAGGTCAAGATTCAAGTCAGTGACCGCCCCGGTTTCTGCACCTGAGGTCAGTTTGGCGAATTTGGCCAGTGCTCCATGGGTATAGTTCGGTTTTGGTTTGATCCAGGCTGCTTGACGTGCTGCAATCTCCGGCTCATCCACATGCCAGGTCATTTCCCGGGTTTCCGCATTAATTGAAATCTGGTCGCCATTTTGTACCAGACCAATCGGGCCGCCATCATAAGCTTCGGGGGTGACATGACCAATCACAAAACCGTGACTGCCACCCGAGAAGCGTCCATCGGTAATCAGGGCAACTGAAGCGCCTAAGCCCTTCCCGATAATCGCAGAGGTCGGTTTCAGCATTTCTGGCATTCCCGGGCCACCTTTGGGACCAACGCCACGAATCACCACCACTTCACCCGGCTGGACTTCGCCATCCAGAATACCGCGCATGGCACCCTGCTCACCTTCAAACACGCGAGCCGGGCCAGCAAAATGCAGTCCTTCCTTACCGGTAATTTTGGCGACCGCGCCCTTCGGTGACAGATTGCCTTTTAGAATCACCAGATGTGAGTCTTTTTTCACTGGCGCATCAAAAGGCAGAATAATCTGCTGGCCTTCCGGATAGTCCTGCACATCGGCCAGATTTTCTGCCAGCGTCTTACCTGTGACCGTCAGACATGAGCCATCCAGCATGCCGGCATCCAGCATGCGCTTCATCAGTGGTTGAATTCCACCAATCGCAATCAGTTCTGACATCAGATATTTACCTGATGGACGCACGTCGGCCACCACCGGAATATCTTTACCAATCCGCACGAAATCATCCAGACTCAATTCCACTCCTGCTGTATGTGCCATGGCTAAAAGATGCAGTACACCATTGGTCGAACCACCCAGCGCAATCAAGACTTTAATCGAGTTTTCAAAGGCGGCTTTGGTCATGATGTCGCGCGGCTTAATATCCAGTCGCAACAGGTTCATCACCGCTTCACCGGCCCGGGCACAGTCAATTTGCTTGTCTTCCGATACCGCTTCCTGTGCCGAAGAGCCCGGCAGGCTCATACCTAAAGCTTCAATCGCAGAGGCCATCGAGTTGGCCGTGTACATACCGCCACACGAACCTGGACCTGGCAAGGAAACCTCTTCAATATGCTTGACCTGAATCGCGTTGATTTCACCTTTGGCATATTGACCCACCGCTTCAAACACTGAAATCATGTCGGTATGACCTTCACCCGGTTTGATGGTTCCGCCATAAATAAACAGCCCCGGACGGTTGAGGCGCGCCAATCCCATGATGCAGCCGGGCATATTTTTGTCACAGCCACCAATGGCAATCACACCATCATAAGCCTGACAGCCGACCACGGTTTCAATCGAATCTGCGATCACTTCCCGTGACAGCAGGGAATATTTCATGCCTTCGGTGCCATTGGAAATGCCATCTGAAATGGTAATGGTATTAAAGATAATGCCCTTGCCACCCGCCGCACTCACGCCCTGCTCTACGGTTCTGGCCAGACCATCAATATGCATATTACAAGGCGTGACATTGGCCCAGGTCGAAGCAATGCCGATAAATGGCCGGTTAAAATCGGCATCCTGAAAACCGGTGGCACGCATCATGGAACGCGCCGGTGCATTTTCAATACCTTCATAAACGGGGGCAGAATGCTCGCGGATATTATCTTTACTCATTATTCTCTTCCTGGGCGATGACCGATTTTAAGCGTCGGTCTTGGACAATTTATTTTAAGATCATTGTTTGACATACTCCCACCACTTTCACTTTATTCAAGTGGGGGATTCTAAAAGCATCAGCTCTTAGGTGACTTCCTCACGGATTTCGCTTGCTTTCTGCTTCATCGGGCGACCTTTACCGCATCCACCCTCCACAGACAAAACGGTGTGTCCCACCGCCAAAATATTACGAGAAGCGTTAATATCCGCATTCTCGCTAAAGCCACACGCAACACATTCAAAATGTGCCTGAGTAAGCCTATTTTCTTTTGCAACATGACCGCAGGAGCTACACGTTTGACTTGTGTATTTCGGGTCAATCTTAACGAGTAAACCACCTCGCCATTGTTGTTTGTACTCCAATATATCAACAAGCATTGACCAACCTTGATCTAGGATTGCCTTGTTTAAGCCCGACTTGGCTTTGACATTCTTTCCTTTTTTCTCGATTGTGCCACTTGCTGACTTCGACATATTGGCTACTTTTAAGTCCTCAACTACGATCATTGCGTGGTTTTTGCTGAGAGTTGTCGTGACTTTATGTAGGTAGTCATGCCGAATATTAGCAATATGATAATGTAGCTTGTTAATTGTGGTGTTCAACTTTTTCCAATTTTCACTAAACTTCAATTTTTTGCTCAACTTACGTTGAAGTTTAGCTAATTTAATTTGGTTGGTTTTAAAACTGTTCTTTGGGTTAAATACCTCACCCTCAGATGTTGTGACTAATTTCTTGACACCTAAATCAACACCAACTGCGGTTTTGGATGGATGTACTGGATTTTCCAATAACTCTTTTTCACTGCCAAATGAAATATACCAATGACCTGATCTCTTACTGATTGTCACATTCTTAATTGTGCCTAGAATATCTTGTGATTTTCTAAATTTCACAAATCCTATGCCATTTGGCAGCTTAACTCGATTACCCTCAATTCGACAATATTTATCAAATTGCACCAATCTAATTGAATCGTAACCATCTGATTTTTTCTTAAATCTAGGCATCAGTGGGCGTAACTGGATTTCAGAACCATCAGTGAGTTTGAGGAATTTGGGCTTGCGTGGTTTACGCTTATTTTCTTTTAATCTTGCATGTTCTTTTGCATTGAAAAACCTTGTCCAAGCCGAAGCCAGATCACGAATTTTTTGCTGTAGGGAAACAGCATTAGAATGATTTGCTAAAAAAGCATATTCAGGATTCTTTTTAAGACTGGTGATTTTATTCACCAAATTGGTTGCATTGATAAATTCATTCTTTGCAAACATTTCAAATGACACAACTAAAATTTGATTCCAAACAAAACGCGCAGAACCAACAAGATTGTTTAAAATAACCTCTTGCTCTTCATTAGGCTCAAGCCTAAATTTATACGCCTTGTTGATTTTCATTTTTTTTAAAACTTATTTAAATACAATGTTATATTTCTTTTATTTTAACATAAAAACGAATTAAAGCTAAATTAAAAAACTTACGAAATTCACCTCCACCCTGACTGTCGGGTGGAGTCCTCTTTCATTTTAAGATAGTTTCTTGTATAAAAAAGCACCCCATCTGGAGTGCTATTTAAATCTGTAAAATTACAGCTTAGATATCACGTACCGCACCTTTCGCCGCACTGGTGGCATGCATTGCATAGGCTTTCAGCGCTTTAGATACTTTACGTGGACGTTCCTTTGCAGGCTTCCAACCTTTGGCTTCTTGTACTTCACGGCGTGCTGCCAATACATCTTCAGCAACGGCTAAATGAATGCTACGGTTTGGAATATCAATTTCGATACGGTCGCCATCTTCAACCAGGGCAATTGTGCCGCCTTCAGCTGCTTCTGGGGAAACGTGACCAATGGAAAGACCTGAAGAACCACCAGAGAAACGACCATCAGTGACAAGTGCACAGTCTTTACCTAAACCTTTCGATTTTAAGTAGCTGGTTGGGTACAACATTTCTTGCATGCCTGGACCACCCTGTGGACCTTCATAACGGATCAGCACCACATCACCTGCCACGATTTTCCCACCAAGAATGGCTTCAACTGCATCATCCTGGCTTTCAAATACACGTGCTGTGCCGTTGAATTTCAAGATAGAGTCATCTACACCCGCAGTTTTGACGATACAACCATCCAGTGCAATGTTGCCGTAAAGCACTGCCAAACCGCCGTCTTGCGAGAAGGCATGTTCAACATTACGTATTACACCATTTTCACGGTCGCCATCTAGACGGGTGTAATAACGATCTTGTGAGAATGCAGTTTGGGTTGGTACACCGCCCGGTGCCGATTTGAAGAAGTTATATACCTCTTCATCTTCAGTACGGATGATGTCCCATTTGTCTAAAGCATCTTTCAACGTTGCTTCATGTACGGTCGGTACAGACGTATCCAGTAAGCCACCACGGTCTAGTTCACCGAGGATCGACATAATGCCGCCGGCACGGTGAATATCTTCCATGTGGACGTTTTTAACCGCAGGTGCCACTTTACACAGTACAGGCACTTTACGAGATAAACGGTCGATATCGTCCATGGTGAAGTCTACTTCTGCTTCGTGAGCAGCTGCCAACAAGTGAAGAACGGTGTTGGTTGAACCACCCATCGCGATGTCCAAAGTCATGGCATTTTCATAAGATGCTTTGGTTGCTACATTACGTGGCAATACGCTGTAATCATTCTGTTCATAATGACGCTTGGTGATTTCAACGATCAACTGACCTGCGCGCTCAAATAATTTCTTACGGTTGGCATGTGTTGCCAGCGTAGAACCATTACCCGGTAATGAAAGACCCAAAGCTTCAGTCAAACAGTTCATTGAGTTGGCCGTAAACATACCTGAACAAGAACCACAGGTTGGACATGCAGAACGTTCGTATGCTTTGACTTCTTCGTCTGTGTAGTTGTCATCTGCCGCCACAATCATCGCATCAACAAGGTCAATCGCCTGTTCATTACCACGGATTTGGACTTTACCCGCTTCCATCGGGCCACCAGAGACAAATACCACGGGAATGTTCAGACGCATCGCAGCCATCAACATGCCCGGGGTGATTTTGTCACAGTTTGAGATACAGACCATGGCATCGACGCAATGCGCATTGACCATGTATTCAACTGAGTCTGCAATCAGGTCACGCGAAGGCAATGAATACAGCATGCCGTCATGACCCATCGCGATGCCGTCATCGACTGCAATGGTATTAAATTCTTTTGCCACACCGCCTGACGCTTCAATTTGACGTGCCACCAGCTGACCCAGGTCTTTGAGATGCACATGACCCGGTACAAACTGGGTGAACGAGTTCACCACCGCAATAATCGGCTTACCGAAATCTTCATCTTTCATTCCGGTAGCACGCCATAAACCGCGTGCGCCAGCCATATTTCTTCCGTGTGTCGATGTTTTTGAACGATAGTCAGGCATTTTATATTTCCAACAAAGTTTGAGCTTGAAATGAACCGGACAGATCCACTCTGGCTAAATCATACTGACAATAAGCTTAAATCAGTTAAATTTTACACCTATCATACTACAAGCCCTTGTTTTACAAGATGACCCTTTGGTTGTAGATGCAGGCAAAAATGTCTATAGAGAGGTCGTAATGATCTGACGATAAAAATTTCTTGATGAAATCTACTATACCGTCATCATCATCAGGACAATACAAAACTTTCATGAATAATTTTTACAATTTGCATGAGTTTTTTTTATATAAAAATTCCACTGAAATTCAAGCACTCACCGGTCTTATTCAATAAGTTTTTGCAACGATTAGGCTGAAATTTGGCTTTTGGCTTATAATACGCTTTAAGTTTATTTGGAATTTCATGTGTGAAGATCATATTTGCAGGCACACCAGAATTTGCAGCGACTGCATTGGCTGCGCTGCTCAAAACCGAGCATGAAATTGTGGCGGTGTATACCCAGCCTGACCGCAAGGCCGGACGCGGACAAAAACTCACGGCATCTGCGGTCAAGCAGTTGGCGCTTGAATACAATATTCCGGTTTATCAGCCTTTGCATTTTAAGTCATCGACTGAAGAAGGTCTGGCAGCGCAAGCAGAACTCAAAGCCTTAAATGCAGATGTGATGGTGGTAGCAGCCTATGGCCTGATCCTGCCACAAGTGGTTCTGGATACACCAAAATATGGTTGCCTGAATATTCATGGTTCCCTGTTGCCACGCTGGCGCGGTGCGGCGCCGATTCAGCGCGCGATTGCTACTGGCGATGCCGAAACGGGTGTGACCATTATGAAAATGGCAGCCGGTCTGGATACCGGGGATATGATGTATAAAACACGATGTCCGATTACTGCCGAGGATACTTCTGCCAGCCTGCATGACAAACTGGCGCTGCAGGGTGCTGAGGCAATTGCGGCTGTGCTTGAATCGGAACAGACCTTGCAGCACTATTTAGCACAGCGTGAAGTGCAAGATGACAGCCTGACGGTCTATGCACATAAACTGTCTAAAGCAGAAGCGCAAATTGACTGGACACAAGCTGCGGCAGAGATTGACCGTAATATCCGCGCTTTTAATCCTTGGCCGGTAGCCTTTACCCCGCTGGATGATACAAACAATTTACGCATCTGGAACTCATCACTTTCTACGCACAACGCAAGCACTGCTCTGCCTGGTGAAGTGATTGCCCTGGATAAAGACGGCGTACATGTGATGTGTGGTGATCAGAGCGCCATTTGCATCACCAATCTGCAATGGCCGGGCGGCAAAGCCCTGAATGCTGTTCAAATTAATCAAACTCAAAAACTATCGCTAGGATATAAATTCACATGAGCCAAATTCAATCATCAGCTAAAAACTTGAATTTGCGCGCGCAAGTTGTCAAAACGCTATTGGCTGTACAAAACGGCCAATCACTTGCTTCTGTACTCAACCAACATATCAATATTGTGTCTGAACGTGACCGTGGCTTGTATCACGAGTTAACCTTGGGCTGTTTACGTCAATGGCATGGCCTGAAAGCCATTACCCTGCCACTGTTAACCAAACCTCTCGATAATCAGGCCTTGGAAAGCTGCTTATATTTAGGTTTATACCAGATTCTATGTACCCGTATTCCGGCGCATGCTGCGATTTCAGAAACGGTGACAGCAGCCAAACAACTGGGATTCGAACCTTTAAGTGGTCTGGTCAATGCGGTGCTGCGTCGTGTTTCACGTGAAACAGAAGAATTTGATCTGGCTTTAAATCAGGCGCATGGCCTGCCAAGCTGGTTATTTAAGCGTTTAAAGAAAGACTGGCCGGAACAGCTGGCTGAACTGTCGCATGAGTTAAAACAGATTGCGCCGTTGACCTTGCGTGTCAATGTCAATCAGGTCAGCCGTGATGAATATCTGGAAATTCTGGAAGAAGAAGGTTATGAGGCACGCGCCTGTACCCTGTCTGAAGTCGGCATTGTGCTGGAACAAAACGTGCATATTCCGAACCTGCCAGGCTATGAAGCCGGCGGTTTCTCGGTTCAGGATGAACACGCACAGCTTTGCGCAACTTTAGTGCCTGATCTTGAAGGCAAGGTCGTAGTCGATGCCTGCGCCGCGCCGGGTGGGAAAACTGCGCATATTCTGGAAAAATACAGCCCGAAAAAGCTGTATGCAATTGATCAGGACGCCAAACGTTTAGTGCGTGTGGCAGAAAATCTGGAACGCCTACTGTTAACAGAATATGCCGAAGTTGAAATTATTGCAGCCGATGCCATCAACTGGACAGCGCCTGAACCAGTCGACTGTATCGTACTGGATGCGCCATGTTCTGCGATTGGTGTGATTCGTCGTCATCCGGATATTCGCTTGCTGCGTCATTCCACAGATATTCCGCAAACCGTCGCGCTGCAAAAGCAGATTCTGGAAAATATGTGGCAGCAGCTGAAAGTTGGCGGCAGCTTGCTGTACATCACCTGTTCGATTCTAAAAGCGGAAAATGAACAGCAGATGGTCGAGTTCTTTGCCCAGCATAGCGATGCCAAAGAAATCAAGATTGAAGCCGATTGGGGCATCGAACAGATTCACGGTCGTCAGTTGTTACCAACAGCCGATCAAGGCGACGGTTTCTTCTATTGCCATATTGAAAAGACCGCATAAATCATTAGTTTACAATCAAAAAAAGCAGCTTAGGCTGCTTTTTTTATGGAGTTTCCGGATGGCAACAGGACTTACTGAATAAACTTAAAGATCACCAGACTGCTGGCCAACGCAGCCATACCGCTCACCAGTCCATATACCGTTTCATGCCCTTCGGAATAACGTTTTGCCGTCGGCAATAACTCATCCAGTGCCAGATAGACCATCACCCCGCCAATTAAACCAAAAACCAGACCATATACTGTATCGCTCATATAAGGTGCCAGAATAAAGTAACCCAAGGCGGCACCCAAAGGTTCAGCCAGTCCCGACACCAGACTGGCCCAGAGCGCATAATCTTTGCGTCCGGTCGCCATATACACTGGCAAGGCAATTGCCACACCTTCCGGGATATTATGAATCGCAATTGCCACCGCCAAAGGCGCACCCAAGGCAGGACTTTCCAGCGTGGCAAAAAAGGTCGCCAGACCTTCTGGCAGGTTATGTGCGCTAATGGCGAATAAAGTCAGCATACCGGTACGCAATAGTTGCGGTGAACTGACGCCCTCACTGGCATGCGTTTCAACAGTTTCATGCGGATTCGGCACAAAATGATCCAGCAATAACACCAGAATCACGCCCAACAAAAATGCAAAGGTGCCAAAGGCAAAACCGGTTTTTTCATCAAAAGCCAGACTAAAGGAGGCAATCGATTTATTTAGAATTTCGGTTAAAGAGACATAGATCATGGCGCCCGCGGCAAAGGCCAGACCAAAGGCCAGCAGACGGAAATTGGGTTTTTTTAAGAAGAGTATCAGTCCCCCACCCAACACGGTGGCAAGCCCAGCGAAGAAGGTCACGGCAAAGGCTGTATAGACTTGTCCATCTGAAACGGAAATCATGCCAAATCGTCAGCCATTAAAAAAGTCATTATCACCATAGATGATAATGACTTTCGTTTACAGTAAAACAGTAGGTTTATGTGAAGATTTTTAGTCTTCTGGTTCTTCCGGATTTTTTGCCAGATGAATCACGGACAGTACCAGACCACCCCACAATAAAACGATAGAGATGATCATCATCACCAGTGCAGATGTATTCATAGTCGCTCTCCTAGCTATGACGGTCTTTGACCAGACTAAACAGAATGGCGCCCAGAATAAAGAATGCCATGACACCTCCACCCACCATCCACAGGGTGCTGGCAGCATAGCCACCATAACCTTCTGCCATGATCGATTTCAGGGTCAGACCCAATGCCATTAATAAGGACAACGGCGTGATGACGGTCAGCATGAAGTTCCAGCTGCGACCAAGTTTCACGCTGGCGAACTGATTCACATGGCCTTCCAGCTGCTTCATTAATGGACGACGGAACCACGACAACAGAATAATGGAGATCAAACCACCACCGACAATACCGATATTATTGGCAAAGTAGTCAATAATGTCGACAAAGGTAATCGCACTATGGGTCGAGAACATCAAGGTAGAAATCACCGCTGAACCACCGGCAATAATCGTGACTGACTTGTTCTTCGACCAGCCCAGTTTGTCCTGGAATGCAGCAATCGGAACTTGCAGGATACTGACCATCGAGGTAATACCGGCAACGGTCAATGAAGCAAAGAACAGGAAGCCAAACAGGTCACCGCCTGCACCTAAACTGGAAATGATTTTCGGGAAAGCAATAAAGGCCAGACCAATACCGCCAGATACGACATCTTCAACATTTGCACCTGCGCTGAAGGCCATAAAACCAAGCGCTGCAAATACACCAATACCCGCCAGAATTTCAAAGGATGAGTTGGCCAGTGCTACCACGATCCCAGAACCGGTCAAGTTGGTTTTGCGTTTCAAATAAGAGGCATAGGTCAACATAATCCCGAAGCCCACCGACAGTGAGAAGAAGATATGACCAAATGCGGCCAGCCAGACTTTATAGTTACTCATGGCCTCCCAGTTCGGCGTAAAGAAAGCATTCAAGCCGTCGACTGCACCCGGTAAGCGTACCGCCTGAATCACCAGAATAGAAAATAAAATTACCAGAAGTGGCATAAAGATTTTATTCGCCAGTTCCACCCCACGGCGTACCCCACCGTAAAGAATCAGCATCACCGCAGCCCAAACAACCACCAGACCGAAAAACAGGACAGGAACAAAACCTAAACTTAAACCTTCACCATTTTGCAGATAAGTGTTAAAGAAAAAGTCTTGGGTATCTGTGCCCCACTGCTGTCCAAAGGAATAGAACATATAACTGCCGGCCCAGGACAAAACGCTGGCATAATAAATCCCGATGATCAGGGTCACCATCACCTGCCACCACCCCAAGGATTCGGCATTCATGAGTTTTTTATAGGCCATGGGTGGTGCTTTACGGAACTTGTGTCCGACCGCATAGTCTAAAAACAATAAAGGCAAACCTGCTGCAAAAATCGCAATCAGGTAAGGGATCAGGAAAGCCCCACCCCCATTTTCATAAGCCACATAAGGGAAACGCCAGATATTTCCCAAGCCAACGGCGGAACCAATGGCTGCAATAATGAATCCTGATCGTGCAGACCAATTCTCACGAGTTTCTGTCATAGAACACCTAAACTTTAAACCCCTTCAGATGCTGCTTGTTATGGTTATAGCGCAAGCAAATAAAGAAGCATTTCAATTATTTCGGGTGTTTGGATTAGAGCTGCACCTTTTGGGCGTCGAATTCTAATGTACAAACAGGTCAGCAGGTCTTACATCTTGCTTAAAGTCTGATCGAAAAGCTGACCTTGTAGATGGTTCAACAATACTGACTTTTTTAAATTTTTTCTGTAAATTCTGCTGAAAATATTCGTTATTTATAATCTATTCGAATTAAGCGTTCAATAATTCAACGAAACCCACCTGATTTTATAGGCTATATATTGACAAACTTTTTGGAATATATCTTTCTTAAGTTTGACTACAGAACCGCAGTCAAGCAAAGCTCATGCTGCGATCATCCAAATCGCCTTATATTTATAGAAGAATTCGAGTCAAAGGCTTATCGCGATGTGAGCCACTCTATAGCTGAAATGCGCGGAGCAGAGATCTGATCGCCCTGCTCCACGTGCATCTTTGACATCTGAAAATGGACTGCAATACCCCGGTCTGACCTGCAGCAAATTCATTATAGAATCTGAGCGATTGATGTCATTTACTTAAGATTTAATCACCAGCATCCGTTCTTCCTGCATATCGCGAATGGCAGATTGAATCCCTTCACGGCCTAAACCTGAATCCTTCACCCCACCATAGGGCATGTTGTCCACCCGGAAAGATGGAATGTCATTGATAATGACCCCGCCGACATGCAGATGATCCCAGGCATACAGCATCTTGTTCAAGTTCTGGGTATAAACTCCGGCCTGCAAGCCAAAACGGCTACGATTGATACAGGCAATCCCCGCTTCAAAATCAGGATAAGGTTCAATCATCGCCACCGGACCAAAGACTTCATCACGGTAAATTTCCAGATTATGATCCACGTTTTCCAATAAAGTCGGTGCGAACATCACTCCATCCAGCTCACCACCTACCAGAATTCTGGCATCCTTTTTCAGTGCTTTTTCCAGCCATTTTTTCAGGCGTTTGGCTTCTGCTTCCTTGATCATCGGCCCCACCAAAGTTGTGCTCAGATTTGGATCGGTGGCTTTCAGATGTTTGAGTTTTGCAAGCAGTTTATCTCTGACTTCGGCATAAATATCCTGATGCACCAGAATGCGCTGTACACTGATACAGACCTGCCCGGCATGACCATAAGCACCGCCAACCAGACGGGTAATCAAGGCATCATTAATTTCGGTATCCGGCTCGATCATCACTGCGGCATTACCGCCCAGCTCCAGAACCACTTTTTTGCGGCCAGCTCGCGCTTTCATATCCCAACCCACCACATCGGAACCGGTAAAACTGAGTAATTTAAAACGGTCATCGGTGACCAGCACATCGGCCAGCTCGCGCGGACAGGGTAAAACTGAAAATGCGCCTTTCGGCAAATCGGTTTCCGCCAGAATCTCGGCAATTTTCAAGGCAGAAATCGGCGTCAGACTGGCGGGTTTCAACACGAAAGGACAACCGGCAGCAATCGCTGGTGCAATTTTGTGGGCGGTCAGATTTAAGGGAAAATTAAAAGGGCTGATTAAAGACACTGCGCCAATCGGCACCTGCTTAACCATACCCTGATACCCCGATGCTGCCGCGGTTACAGCCAAAGGCAGCATACGTCCCTGATCAATTTGAGTCACGGCATCTGCGGCAATTTGAAAGGTATTAATCAGACGCTCGACTTCGGCTTCTGCCGCTTTGCGCGGTTTACCGCCTTCTGCAATCAGAATTTCAGTCAGTTCTTCACGAATTTCATGAAAACGGCGCACACAATGCAGTAGAATTTTCTGTTTTTGAAAGGGTTCTAAAGCCGCCATCTCTGCCTCGGTGTCTAGGGCAGACTGGATGGCCTGCTCCAGACTTTTGGCATCGGCCAAAGCGACACGTGCATAGAGTGCTTGCGTATATTTATGTTTAACCTCTAGCCATTCTCCGGTCTGAACCGCCTGACCAGCCACATAGAATGAATAGTCTTTACACTGTTGTACTGCTGTAGATCGCATTTTTTAGTCCTTCAAAATCCCAGGATATACATTTTTGAAATTCTCTATATCATGCACTTGCTGATAAATATTAAGAAGATGTTTTTAAGTAACCAGACACGCTCAATTTTAATAAAGCTTTAGGGACTCACTGTCATGCAGACAAAAATACTCGCCACATTATTCTTCAGTTTTGGATTAAGCACGCTCAGTCATGCAGATTTCATCGGGGCAAAAGCCGATCTCAGCTACTGGAATTTTAACGGTTATAGCGAAAATAGCAGTATGAAACATGATCTGGATCGACAAGGTACGGCGCAGCTGTCCGTGGCTTTTGAACATCCGATTCCGCTTTTACCGAATGCCAAAATCAAATATGTCAATCTGGACAGCAACAGCGAACAAAGCACTCCGATCAATGCCTCAGAAATCGAACTGAAGAATATTGACTATATTCTGTATTACGAATTACTGGATACCGTGGTACATGCCGATGTAGGCGCAGGCTTAAGCAATCTGGAGGGTACGGTAAAAAACCTGAATACCGAGGCTTTCACGCAATACGATCTGGATGAATACACTCCACTGCTCTATGCAACTGCAGGGGTTAAATTGCCATTTACCGGACTGAGTGCCAAAGCAGAAGCCGTTTACAGTCATGGCAGCGATAGTAAAAAGACCGATGTACAGGCTGAGTTACAATATGATTTTATTGATAATCTGCTGGTCGATGTCGGTGCCAAAATCGGTTATCGCATGATGACGGTAGATTTTCAACAGGATCAACGTCCAGATTTACAGCTGGAATTTAAAGGCCCGTATATTGGCTTAGATGTACATTTTTGATGCCAAGAATTCAGCAGCTGGTCGTGCTCAATTTCTCTGCGTTCATGTAAGTCAAAGCGTACAACAATAAGCGCAATCTGCTGCTGGTACAAAATCTGCTTGTGTATTACTTTAGACACATAGAGAGCAGGATGCTCCGAAAACCTAAAAACAACAAGAATAAGCAAGCATCAGGACGTGAGGTACGACAGGAGTTATACCTAAATCACGAGATACGGAAAAAGCCCCAACAGGATGTTGGGGCTTTTTTTCTGCTATTTCTTTTTCTGTGCATTGCTTTATTTATCATTGCTTAACAGTTCCGAGTTAAAACTCCAACATTGTAAAAATCGGCTTGTTGTTAAGCTAAAAATCCTCACATTTTTTGGGAACAGCAATCATGGTAAAAAAGGTCCTCTTTATTACATCCAATCAAGGTATTGAACATGATGAACTGACTGAGCCTTTAAATTTTTTAAAGTCCAAAGGTTTTGAAGTGATTCATGCTGCAGAAAAAAATGAAGATGTAGCCACTGTCAAAGGTGATACCAAAGCTGCTACCCAATATACGCCTGATACCAGTTTCGACCATGTCGACCTGAATGATTATGATCTGTTGGTGATTCCAGGTGGTACAGTCAACGCAGATACTTTAAGAATTAATCAGGATGCCCAGAAAATTATTCAGCACTTTGCCGACAATCACAAACCGATTGCGGCGATTTGTCACGGGCCATGGGCCTTAATTGATGCAGATCGAATTAAAGACAAGAATCTGACCTCGTATAAAAGCATCAAGCTGGATCTGGAAAATGCCGGCGGAAAATGGGTCGATGAAGAAGTGCATCGCTGTAATACCGGTGGCTGGGTACTGATTACTTCACGGAATCCGGATGATCTTCCGGCCTTTAATGAAGCCATTTTAAAAGAACTTGAAGGCGATGCTACCTAAGTTCCTACCATAAAAAGAGAACCTCATGATTAAGGTTCTCTTTTGCTTTAAATAGTTCCGGTCAAGCTTTTTAGATAAACCATCACTTCTTTATTGCCTGCCATTTCGGCCAATTCTAAAGCAGTATTAGGACTGCGATGTGCAATATCAGCACCCTTGCTGACCAAGAGTTTGACCACTTCCAGATGATCATTTTCAGCAGCGGCCTGTAAAGCACTATAGCCTTCGTCATCGACAGAGTTGACATCCAGACCTTCTTGCAAGCCTTGCTCGACCTGTTCAACATCGCCTAAAGAAGCCCAGTACACCAGTTCAGGAAGATGTAATTCGTCATCATCTTCAGGGATTGGGGAGAATGAGTCGAATTGCATAGAATCTACCTCAAGATTTATTTTAAGTCTGAGGGTATAAAAGCATATCCATTATAACTAATCCAATCCATGTGCAAAAAATTTCCTAATGATTTAACTGACTCAATATTAGCTGTAGGACCCATTAAAAAACTAGAGAAAACATTTCTTTTATTATTTTCTTTATATTCATGGATATACCATACACCCTGTATATGTTTTCTTTGAATATTGCCTTGTTCATCTTTTCTATGTAATAGACGACTTATTTCTTGGTAAATAAAATCTTGATCATGAAAATCATTTCTTTCATTTAGAAGAACTAATATCCCTGTGCAATCATCTTTTCCTATAGCTTTTTTAGTTTCAGAGATTTGTTTATCTGCTGATGAAAGAAGTGATCGCAAATTTCGAGAGGCATAATCACATAATTTATTTCTAATAAAATTAGGATCTTTATGTTTTTGGATCAACTCTTCAATATGTACAGTCCCAAAAAATTCTGGGAAATCCTGATCTTTATCTACTTGATCATTTGTAAAGTCATTAATTGTACTCTGTCTATCTTTTTCTAAAAATTTGACTTCCAAAATCCATGAGCGCTCAAAAGCAAAATAATCTGCCTTACGCCCTATAAATTTAATATCCTGTATATCATCTATCGATTCATATTCAGAATCCGCAAACTTCTTAAAACGATCATTTAGGTTCATTTATTTATCACTTTTTTAATATTTTTAAAATTTATCATTTAATGATAATAATAAAAAAGCCCCCTTTCGGAGGCTTCTTATTTAAAAACTTAGCTTTAAGCTTTAGACACTGCTGGCTCAATTGCACCAATCTTTTCAGATTCATTGTCATGCATGATTAACGCAACCGCAATTGCAGTAATCAGAACCGGTAAGCCGACTGCCATAAAGTTGAAGTAAGCAGGCAGGTTCATACCAAGCAAACCACCAATCAGGATCGGCCCTACAATCGCGCCCATACGACCAATCGCAGAAGACCAGCCAATGCCTGTCGAACGTACCGCAAGCGGGTAGAACTGCGCAACATAGCTATATAGCAACATTTGTGAACCAATCGACGCTGCACCCGCCAGAAACACCAGGATGTAAAGTAAGAATTGGTTAGATGCGAAGCCCATCAGGCTCATCACAATCGCACCCATAATACCCAGGAACATCAGTACCGGTTTCAAGTGGAAACGATCCGCCAGAATACCACCACCCACAATACCCACGACCGCACCCACGTTCATCACCATCATGAACATCAGACTGTTGTCCATCGAGTAGCCCGCTGCCATCATCAACTTCGGTAACCAGCTACTTAAAGCATACATGGTTAACAGACAAGTGAAGAACGCGACCCAGAACAATAAGGTATTGACCGCACGGCCACGACGGAACAAGCTCACCACGTTCGCTGCTTCAGGCACATTTTCCTGTGGCAGGGTAAGCGTTGTATTCTCGGTAACCGTTAGATTTGGTGCCAGACGACGTACGATTTGACGTGCTTCAGCCTGCTTGTTTTGCTTCACAATAAATGCCAGCGATTCAGGCAAAAATTTCCAGATCACTGGTAATAAAAATAATGGAATACCCGCGATAAAGAACATGATTTCCCAACCAAAACTTGGGGTAAACCATGAACCCAACAACGCAGCCATTACACCACCGACGGCATAACCACTAAACATGGTGGTTACCAAGGTACTGCGCATTTTTTGTGGCGCATATTCCGAAGTCAATGCCACCAGATTCGGCATGACCCCACCAATACCCAGACCGGCAAGAAAACGTAAAATACCGAATTCGGTTGGATTTGAGGCAAAGCCACCCGCAAAAGTTAAACCACTGAATAATACAATACAGATCATGATCACTTTCTTACGACCGATCTTGTCCGCGAGGGAACCGAAGATCATCGCACCAAACATCATGCCAGCCAGTGCGGTACTTGCAAGCATGCCCGCTTGCACTGCACTTAAGCCCCAGTCTTGCATCAGTAAGGGTAAAACCACACCATTGATTGCTAAATCGTAGCCATCAAATAAGATAATAAGTAAACACCAAGCAACTACATTGAAGTGGAAAGGCGTGAATTTCGCATTATCGACTACAGAATTTACATCTATTTTTTCCGTTGTCATCGTTCTCATCTCCCATGAGTACTTGTCCATAACATCTTTGTTGAAGATTGAAGGCAATCTTCAATGTCAGGCAATATACGCAAGCGGGATTTAAGGCACAATAAGACTAATTGATATTCTGCTATGACAAATGTAATGCCATTTATTTGCGTGATATGTCACATTATTATTAAAATTAAATTTTAAGCCATTAATAATAATGACTTTAATTTAAGCAGAATTTGTAGATTTTTTAGCTCAATCACTTTTTTTGAGTGGTTTTATTTCATACTAAAGATATAAAAAACCCCTTCAGACAAAGGGGTTTTTTAAACTGAATGAATCTATGAGGATCGTTTAAATTTTGGCTGCTTTTAATTGTTTCACCTGAACGCGACCGGGTTGTGGTTGACGAATCATTGAAATAGCGATGATACCAATAATACCCGGCATGGCAACCGCGATGAAATTCCATTTATGTGGTAATTCCATACCCAGCAGCATACCAATCACAATTGGACCCACAATTGCACCTGTACGCCCCACAGCAGAAGCCCAACCAATACCGGTAGAACGTACTGCAACAGGATAGTATTGAGCAACATAGCTATATAACAAGATACTGGTACCAATAGATGAAGCACCTGCTAAACTGACAAGTAAATAAATAACAGGTGTTGGAGAGTTAAAGCCTAAACCAACCAGAGACAGTACACCCACAGTTAACATACTAATAAGAACAGGTTTAAAGTCAAAACGGTCTGCCAGAATACCACCACTAATGGTTCCGATCACGGCACCAATATTCAGTGCTAATAAGAACATTAAACTGCTGCCTAAAGAATATCCCGCAGCCATCATGAGTTTTGGCAGCCAACTTCCAAGTGCATAAAGCATGAGCAAGCACATAAAGAAAGCAATCCAGAATAAGAATGTTCCCATTGCACGATTTTCTGTAAATAACGCTTTTACTGATGCACTTTGTGTCTGATCGCCTGTGGCTAGAACCAGTTCAGTGTCTGCTCGTACGTCTGCAGTTGGCTCAACTCGTTTTATAAAATGACGTGCCTCATTCATTTTTTGTTCTTTAACCAAGAAAGTTAGAGACTCAGGTAAGAACTTCCAAAACAATGGAACAAAAAGTAAGGGAATACCTGCAATGAAGAACATAATTTCCCAACCAAAACTTGGAGTAAACCATGTACCACATAATGCAGCCATAATCCCACCTACGGCATAACCACTAAACATGGTGGTTACAAGTGTACTTTTTAAACGTTTAGGCGCATATTCAGAGGTTAACGCAACCAGGTTAGGTAATACCCCGCCTATGCCCAAGCCGGCAATAAAACGTAAAATACCAAACTCTGTTGGAGTGGTGGTAAATCCACCCAAAAATGTAAAAGCACTAAATAAAGTGACACAAATTAAAATCACTTTTTTACGACCGATTTTGTCTGCAAGCATCCCAAACAGCATGGCACCAAACATCATGCCGGCTAGTGCTGTACTGGCAAGCATGCCTGCTTCAACAGCACTCATGCCCCACTCCTGCATCAGTAGAGGCAGAACGACACCGTTAATTGCTAAATCATACCCGTCAAATAGAACAATAAACAAACACCACAATACAATGCTTAAGTGAAATTTATTGAATTTTGCCTGATCAATCACATCATTCACACTAACCGTATTTGCTGCCATTTTCGTGTTTTCTACCATTTTTACTCACCTCCTGTGAGTTATTATTCGTTGTTTTCAGCACGACACATGCCACTAACTCTTATTTATTATTTTTAATGATTCTTATCGCCATGTTCGTGCAACAACTTAGTTCAACACAGCTAATTTTCAGGCAATATGCGACTAAAGTCTTAAGCTTTGCTCAAAATTCTAAACCCATGCGTCCAGTTTTTAATGATTTCTTAACAATTCAAGCTACTTCTTCGATATAAAAATCCCTGAGTTCTCAGACTCAGGGAACGTTTTAAAATTGAGAAAAAACTGAAATTAATATAATGCTTGAGCTAATCGGATTTGAATAATTTCATTATCATCTGCCAGATTTCGATTACGACCACTTGAACCGGGAAAGTTATTGTCATTCAAGACGGTAATTAAATCAGGCCCTTCAATAATAATGTCTTCAATGGTCTGAAATGGAAAACCAAAGCGCTGACCGGTGGCAAGATCTCCCGGACGTACCGGACCATAAAGTAAATCTGGATTGGCCAGATCCATTAAATTAACCAGTTCTTCACGTGCGACAGACTCACCGGACTGATTCAATCTGACCTTGATTAATTTTTTATAGCCGCCCAGATTATTTTCACTGTCATCACGTTCAATAATCACACCTTCTTTGGCACTAAATAACTGAAAATCACCAATTGCAGAGGCTTTCGAAGCCAACTCAAAATAATAGAAATTTCTAGTATAAACTTTCTTTTCCAGATCAAATTCTGAAATGATTAGTTGTGGCGTCGTGGCATTTAATAAAGGTTTTTCAAGTAAAGGATATAAATAGCGACCATTGGGGGAAATTGCCATACCTTCAAAGCCCCCACTCCGCTGTACCAAAGGTTCAATATAACCGGTAGTCCCCTTGTTTAGCTGATTTTGTGGAGATCTGAGTTCAGTTCCAGCTTCTAATGGATGCGCTAAAGCAATCGGCGGACTTTTTAATATTCCATCTGCACTAAAATGTAATAAATAAGGGCCAAATTCATCTCCAATCCAGATATCGCCATTGGGCGCGCGCTGCATAGATTCCGGATCAAAGTCAGCACCTGTCAATAAACGCTCTTGAGTATTCTGATGGACAATTTCAAAAGGAATCAGTTTGTTCGGATCACGAAGCTGAATATAAGATAAATGTTTGACAGTTGCTGTACCGCCCGCCTTGGTTCTGAAATCGCTAGAAAGATGATGCAAACGCAATAAATAATCAGAAGAATTATCTTGCGAGCCAAAGCCATTATCCGACATCACCAGATAAGTTCCATCCGGCTGCTTTAATGCAGCAGAAAAACCCTGTACAGGCTGGCCTGAAAATGGAGGAAAAATACCATTTGCCCCACGTACATCTCGTCCTGAATCAAGGCCTTCTGCATAGGTCTCTACATCCAGTTTGGCAAAAGACACCAAAGTTGGTTCAGTTACGCTTTCGATGGGCTGAAGGGTTTTATCATCGGATTCATTGCATGCCGTCAGAGCGAATACAGAGACCGCCAGCAAACTTAAAGAAATTTTTCTCATACGTCTATTCATCTTTTTATAAAGTCGACGTCTTATTTAATACAGTGTGAATGACAGGACAGTTGCGATGAGATGAAGTTTTAAGGACAGTTTTATCTTAATAATTATAAACCCCACGCACAAAAAAACACCCCCAAGCCTTGGCTTGAGGGTGTTTTGAATAATGAGCTGGCGATGACTTACTCTCACATGGGTAACCCCACACTACCATCAGCGCAAAGAGGTTTCACTTCTGAGTTCGGGAAGGGATCAGGTGGTTCACTCTTGCTATTGTCGCCAGCACAA
>NZ_VPCL01000008.1:0-88425 GCF_013418235.1 Acinetobacter sp. YH12156 | reverse complement strand
TGCTTTCAAGGTCGTTTAGATGACTTGAACACCACAGTTCCTGGGGTGAACGATACCGACAGCGATGGCACCATCGACAGCAGCGTTGCAGCAGCGACAGCGGCGGTAGAAGCGGCTGAAGAAGCAGAGCAAAAGCTTATCGATGCGATTGCAGGCAAAGGCGGCGTGATTAATCCTGCTGACAAATTAGAGTTGGATGCACTCAAAGACTTAGTTGATACAGCGAAAGGCACAGCTCAAACTTTAGTTAATGCTTTACCAGACTCTGAATCAGCAAAACAAACAGAGCTTCAAGGTCGTTTAGATGACTTGAACACCACAGTTCCTGGGGTGAACGATACCGACAGCGATGGCACCATCGACAGCAGCGTTGCAGCAGCGACAGCGGCGGTAGAAGCGGCTGAAGAAGCAGAGCAAAAGCTTATCGATGCGATTGCAGGCAAAGGCGGCATCATCAATCCTGACGACAAAGCAGAATTGGATGCACTTAAAGCAGCCGTTGATACAGCGAAAGGCATAGCCCAAGGCTTAGTTGATGCATTGCCAGCCTCTGAATCAGCAAAACAAACAGAGCTACAAGGTCGTTTAGATGGCTTGACCACCACAGTTCCTGCGGTGAACGATACCGACAGCGATGGTATTGATGACAGCGTTGAAGCAGCACAAGACTTATTAAATGAAGCACAAGCTGCAGTGACAGCGGCTGAGAATGAATTAGTCACTTCGCTTGAAGACGATAAATTGACTGAAACTGAAGTTGAAGCACTTAAAAAAGCGATTGCTAATGCACAAACTAAGTTAAATGCGGCGGTTGAGGCGATTGATAAACTTCCAGAAGGTACAGCGAAAGAGGGCTTAGAGTCACAAGCTAAAAATATTCAAGATCGATTAGATGTGACGGGTGCATCAACCTCTGTTGCAGTGGCTGAGCAAGCTTATGCAGATGCGAATACAGCTATTGCAAATGCGAAACAAAATGGCTTTACGCCAGCTCAAAAAGCTGAACTTGAGCAAGCTGTGAAAAATGCAGAAAGCTTAAAAGCAATAGCTCAAGACAAAGTTGACGGTTTAGCTCCAGGTGCACAACCAGAACTTCAAGAGCGCTTAGATGACTTATCTAAACTAGATATTCCAGTAAATCTAGATATATCTCAGTTAACGCCTGTAGATACGGATGAAATGGCAGACGGTGAAGCAGATCGGTTGATTGTCAAAGGTCAAACCAGTGAAGCAAACACCACGGTTATCATTAAAGATCACGCTGGTGAAGAAATTTATCGCGGTCACACTGATGCAAATGGTGAGTTCTCATTCACACTTGATACCACGAAGGTTCAAGCGGGCAATCAAGTTCAAATTGAATTGGTTGGAGAGCAAGGCTCACTTGCAAATACTACAGCAACAGTGGGTGACTTAGAGTTTGTAGATGATACAGCGCCATCAACACCAACTGTGACAATTGGAAGCAATGCTGATGCATTTATTAATGCGACAGATATTGATGAAAATGGTCAGGTTACAGTCACAGTCACATTGCCAAGTGATGGTTCTGTGCGTGCAGGAGATACATTAACGATTAATGGTGAGGATCAAATCTTAACTGCTGAACAAGTTGCGGCTGGGAAAGTACAAGTCCAATTTACAACACCAAGTGAAGATAAGACATTAGCGTTATCGGTCAGCTTAACAGACCAAGCGGGTAACATTTCTAAGATTGTTAGTGCTACAGCAGTGGTTGATACTTTTGCAGATATCAAAATTACAGATTTTGCTGAAGATAATCTTGTACAGTGGAGTGAAAAAATAGAAGGTTTCACCATTAAAGGCACTGTCGATGGTGTGTCTGAAGGTGCAACTGTGACCTTAACTTTCAAAGATGCTCAAGGTCAGCCAATTCTTGGTGAAGATGGTGCACCAATCATGATAACTGCGACAGTGAACGCAGAGAAAGGTTGGACAGCTGAAATTTCATCTGAGATCTCTAAACAGCTGAAAGATGGTCAGGTTCATGCAAAAGTGACGGATACCGCAGGTAATATCGCCCAATCAACTCAAGACTATATTGTGGCTACACCACCAAAGTCTGTGATTGAAATTACAGGCTACTATGACAATATCGGTAGTGTTTATAATAAAGTGACAGACACAGGTATCGCTGCAGATGGTCAAGGTAAACTAACAGGGAAAATTACTAATAAGTTTGGTCAGGTGATAGAGTTTGAAGAGTCTTTAGGTTCTAATGAACTTTCAGGTATTGGTGAAATAACTTTTAATACAGATGGTTCATGGGTTTTGAATATTGCGGACATTCAAGAGCAACTAGACAGTTCTACTGCACCATTACATGCAACCTTTACTCTTAAAGATACATTAGGTCACAGCTATCAAATACAGTTCTCTGTTCGTAAGGATGCTGATTTTGCAACTACAACAGGTAAAGTCAGTGTTACAACGACGACAGTAAGTCTTGTTGATAAAGAGGTGGTTGAGAATGATGGCGAGACTCACACCCAGCTTACCAATGATGTCTTAGGCGAGCTGACTGGTAAAGTCGATTTAGCATTAGTGCAAAATGGTAAAGCTACTATTCGCCTCTATGTCAATAAGTTTAATACATCTGACACAGAGTCTTCGGTCGAGCCGTATCCAAATGGTGCGGATATTGAGGTAAATGTTGAAGCAGATGGTACGTGGAGACTGACGGAATCGGACTTGCAAAAAGTCTTAAATGAAATTTGGGCAGCAGATGAACTACGTGAAGATAATATTTATATTCAGGTTAAAGTTTACGACCCTGTCACTGGAAAGTTAAGTGAGGTTACTGACAAGTACACCTTTAAGACAGACATCACACCGCCAGAGGCGACCAATGTTGGCTTTGATGCAAGTCATGGCGAGCATGGTCAGGTGACGGCTTTAGTCACCAAGTCAGGCGAAACTTCTGCCGAAACAGGTAATATTGTCACGGTACTGTACGATGGTAAAATCGTGGGTACAGGTGTAGTAGGTGGAGATGCACTTGGATTTAATGGTTACTTAGATATTAAAGTGAGTCTTGATCAAGCCATTGAAAACTATGATCCACTTAAATTACAAGTTTTTGTTGAGGATAGTGCGGGTAACGTTGGTGTCAATAATGGTAAGACGCTTAACCCAGAGTTGAGTTTAGCCACTCCTGAAGTAATAGCTTATGTAGACAATGTTGCAGGTGGTATTGTTGGAAATATTGTCAATGGTGGTGTAACCAATGATGCACAAGGGGTGATCAAAGGTACAATTGACCTTGGTACAGATGGTTTAGTCAGCCAAATTTGGGTGTATTTACATAACATTAACACCCCAATTAAGATTGATATTCCACAGGGTGCAACGGGTGTTTATGAATGGAATGTATCATCTGATCAACTTTCTGCTGCGGTGACCACTGGTAAGTTGGTAGGTAACGTTAAAGTTACCGCAAAAGCTTATAATGATGAAACTGGCTTGCTTAGTGATGCATCAAATGAGTTCAACTTTACAGTCGATACTACACCGCCAGTGATTGAAAATATCGTTGTCAGCAACCAAATGGCAGCGGATGGTTCGGTTGCAAGCACCATAATGACAGTAAAAGTCAATGCGGATGCACAGCAGGTGTATACAACGCTTGATGGGGTGAAATACACTGCGGTTGCAACAGGTGTTGCAGGTGAATATAAATTAACACTTCCTGCGCTAGCGAAAGGTAAAACACTTGATATCTATGCTGAAGATGCTGCAGGTAACGTTGTGGTTTCAAAACAGTCTGGTCTAAACAACCAACCGACTGCGCCAGGCACGTCTTTCAATATCAAAGAAGATCAATCGATCATCTTGACACAGGCAGATTTACTGAAAAATGCCAAAGATATTGATGGCGATAGTTTGAGTGTGACTGCAGTGACTTTGGCAGACCCAAGTATGGGTAAAATTGTAGCCAATGCAGATGGTACATGGACATTCACACCAAAAGAGCATTTTTCGCATGCCAATACTACGGATGCTATTGTGCTGAACTACACAGTTTCTGATGGTACGCAGCAGATATCGACTACCGCAAAAGTCAATGTTGAAGCAGTCGCTGATGGTGCAAACATTATCTTAAATGCCAATATTTGGGATAACTCAAGCACAGGCGGTATAGCTGGTTCAGGTGTTGCATTAAAACCAGCACCTGCTTCAACAGGTCTAATTTTTAAACAATATAATAGCCTGAGCTTAAGTAGTAGTAAAAAGAATTTTGATTCAAATGGGCTTGAAGACTTGCTCGACACCGCTAAGGCAACTAGCACTGGACGTGCCAACGAGTTTGCAGGCAACTTTAGTGGTAGTAGTGTTACTAGTTCAATATTTGACGCTGTGTCTTATACGGGCTTAATTTACCTAGAAGCTGGGCGTGAGTATAGCTTTGAAGGTTATGCCGATGATGCAATGCATATTGAGCTTGGAGGTAAAGTTCTAGCACAAACTATCGGTGACGCCTATGGCAACTATCATCCGACCATTATTGGCGGAGATGGTAACGGTACCATTAATATCAGCAGTTTTGTACCTGAAAAAACCGGCTTTTATACTTTTGAAGCTTATTTTGCCAATCTAAATAGTAGAGGTGAATATAACATTAGCGTTCTAGAAAAAGGCAAAGGACAAAGTTGGGCTCAGGCAACATCGAAACTATTGACTTCTGAAAACTACAAACTTTATGGTAGTGCCGAAGAGTTACTGACTTTAGGTGCGGACGTGGGTGGTTTTGTAAGCAATACGACAGGTAAGCCTGATGGGGGTTACTTCTCTGCTGAAGCGGTTGATAATGGTATGCAAGACACACCAATCAAGCTATCTGGTATCCAGGTCGATTTGATTGATAAAGATGGATCTGAAACGTTAACTGCACTTGAGCTCAATGGAATTCCAGTTGGTATCACCATCACCGATGGTGTACATACCTTTACTGCTAAAGCGGGTCAAACAGGTTTGAGTATTAAAGACTGGAATTTGAATAACCTCAGCTTAATACCAAGCAAAGGCTTTACTGGTAAGATTAGCTTATCTATTTCAGCAACTACGACTGAAAGTAGTAATTCGCACAGTAAGACCACAACTAAAGCGTTGGAAGTAGAGGTACTTGACTTTAATAAAGCAACGACAGGCTTAGACAAAGATATCAAAAATACAGATAACTTGTTTCAGAATGGAACTGCTGCTAATGACCTTGTTGGTCATAAGCTGACCGCAACTGTCAAAGGCGAAACAGGTTCAGGTACTCCATGGTCATTGCAATATCATAATGACAAACCAAATACTTCAATTACTAAAGTGGTGATTGATCTAAGTAGTTCTAGAACTTCTAGTGTGCATTTTGGTGCTGCTAATACTGGACGCTTAGATACTGATAAACAAGGTAATCAGTTTAAGTCAGACAGCCCGAGTCATAAAGCTATTAACGAAAATAGCATGGTGCAAAGTTACGAAATTAAACGTAAAGGCACAAATGCAAATAGACCAGAGCTTTTAGAAATTAACTTTAAGGCTGGGCAGTTTACTGTAGGTAAAGAGTTTAATTTTGCTGCTGATACAGATAATTCTTCTTACAGAAATCATAGTTATGCCAGAGATATGGAAGGATCGACGATTACGGTTTACTTCAGTAATAATACGAGTCAAACCATGATCTATTCAGGTATCGGTTCAGGTAGCACAAGTTCTAGTATTTCAGAGGCGGTAGATGGTATCGGTTATCAATACTACAACGGTGGTGCGGGTGATGACACGATCTTTGGAACGACTTTAGATGATTACTTGGTGGGAGGTGATGGTAATGACTTTATTGCTGGTGGTGCCGGTAATGACTATCTGCTGGGTGGTGCCGGTGACGATATCCTCTATGGTGGTGCAGGCAATGATACTTTCGTTGGTGGTTTAGGTAGTGATACTGCAGTCTATGATGTTTTAGTTGCTGCCGATGCGACTGCTGGCAATGGTACCAATACATGGAATGATTTTACCGTTGGTAAGATTGGAGCGAATGTCAATGCCGATAAGATTGAGTTTAGCCAAGGATTCTTCCAAGGATTACTGGATGTCAATCAAGGCGATATCGGGCAGTACATTAAAGTCGAAGATGTGAATGGCACAGCGACGGTGAAAGTGGACCGTGATGGTGCTGCAGGTGCGCATGATTGGGCAAATCTGTTGGTACTTGAAGGGCATAAAGCTGCCGATGTAAATTTACAAACTTTATTAGATAATCATCAGATTATTATTGGATAAAGTGAATTGAATCCATGCCTCGGCATGGGTACAATAAAAAGCTGGTTGGTTGCAACCAGCTTTTTTTATTTTAAGAGTGTGATATTGTTTTTGGGCCTTAGGACGCAAGAATTGGCTATTTGCAGGTTCGCTGCGCAGTGGTCAGCGAGCGGCAAACATCATGACTTTAATCCAGTCAGCAAAGCTGAATGGACTGGATTCGTATGCCTATTTAAGTGATGTGCTGAAAAGGCTGCCGACACATAAAGTGACCCAGATTGAATAATTACTGCCACACCGCTGGAAATCTGAACCGAATTAAAAAATAGGCATGGTGTTAGCGGCAGTGTAAAAATGACCCCCTTGGTTAATATAGCTGTCATTTTGGACTGCTCAATATGTTAACTTTGGAGCAAGCAGCGACAATCCAAATTCTTCATCAACAGGGTAAATCTATTAAAGCCATTAGTCGTGAACTGGGGGTGTCTAGAAATACCGTGCGTAAATATTTACGGCAGAACATCACACCTCATTATCAGCGTATACAGCCTAGAAATAGTATCCTTGACCCGTATAAACCTTGATATGTGCTGAATGAGCAGGAGACTTTCACTTGGGATATGCTAGGCAGCTAACCGATAAAAGTTCTCTGCTATTTGATTTGGCGTTTTAAGAGCCTGTAAATAATTTTAAGTAATTGTGAACCGTACCGGGTTTGTCGGAGAGTTAATATTCTGAGAGACTATTCCGATGAAAAAACCAAACTATACCCCCGAAATTAGAGAAAGAGCGGTTCAATTACTAATTGAATCTGAAAAAGATTATCCTTCTACTTGGGCAGCAATCACAGCTATTGCGCCTAAAATCGGTTGTACTCCTGAAACATTGCGTGTTTGGTATTTAAAGCATATGGATCAACTAAATCCTGCCAAAGTACAACAGATATCTGACCAAGAAAAAATGAAGCAAATGGAACGTGAAATTAAAGAATTAAAGCGTGCCAATGAAATTCTACGCAAAGCAGCCGCTTTTTTCGCCCAGGCGGAGCTCGACCGCCCACACAAATAATGGTGGATTTTATCCATAACAATAAAGATCGATATGGTGTTGAAGCGATTTGTAGAATTTTACCGATTGCAGCTTCGACCTATTATCGGGCTTTAGATCTCGTTGATAACCCAGAACATCGAGCGAAACGTGCTCTGCATGATTTACATCATGCAGAGCAAATCAAACGTATTTGGAAAGAAAGTTCAGGTCGATATGGTGTACGTAAAGTTTGGCAACAATTGAAACGTGAGGGTTATGTTATTGCACGTTGTACAGTTGCTCGATTGATGCAAAAGCTAGATATACAAGGTGTTTGGCGTGGTAAGAACAAACAAACTACCCGCAGCCGAGATGATCAAAAACGGGCAGGTGATTTAGTGAAACGGAATTTTAGTGCTGATCGACCTGACCCTTGCGAAGCAGTGCTTCTCAGGTCAGTGACTTTAGTGTGCCGCAGCAAGCGGCGTAAGAGATGAGGGTATGGCCCCTCGCTATCGGCTTGCAGGAGCAGGTAGCAAACCACCATAAGCGGCTTGGATCAAAAGTCCCGGTCGTGAGCGTTATGGAAAAGGCATCGTAGAGATGTCAGGTAAGAATTAGGAAGGCGAACAACAGTGAACTGCCGTTCAAGTGTCGAAAGTACTCAAATGACATCAAAACCGGGGATGGAAGTTACCCCGCGATTAGTTTGGCC
Source organism: Acinetobacter sp. YH12156 (assembly GCF_013418235.1). NCBI lineage: Bacteria > Pseudomonadati > Pseudomonadota > Gammaproteobacteria > Moraxellales > Moraxellaceae > Acinetobacter > Acinetobacter sp. YH12156. The sequence goes on along the minus strand of NZ_VPCL01000008.1, from coordinate 80,414 downwards.
GTTACCTGCTTACGGGCCATTCGGTGTCCGGCGTAGAGGCAGCGCGATCCTAATTCAGGCTCTTACGTTGAACTGCGGGAACCTTCGGTGGCGATGTCAAGCGAAAGGCACAAGCTCAAAAGGCAAGGCTGATAATAGCAATGCGTCACCAAGGGGCGGAGCAACTCGTAGTAGTGTTGAAGTTACTGTAATGGTAATGGAGCGAAGGGGTTGCATTATCCAGGTCTACGGATTTGTCAACTGTGCAAGCAGGAGGAGCAAAACTTTATGACCAAACCATTTAATATTCCTAAAGCGTTAATCTGGGAGGCATTTAAAAAAGTCAAAGAGAATGGTGGCGCTCCAGGCGTTGATCATGAATCTATTGAGCAATTCGAAAAGCATTTAAAGAACAACCTATACAAACTATGGAATCGACTTTGTTCTGGCAGTTATTTTCCACCGCCAGTTAAGGCTGTTCCGATTCCAAAGAAGTCAGGTGGCGTGCGTATACTAGGTATTCCAACAGTTGCAGATCGAGTCGCGCAAACAGCAGTTAAGCTCTTATTAGAGCCGAAAATTGATCCATTATTTCATCCAAACTCATATGGATATCGTCCGGGGCGTTCTGCCCATGATGCAATTGCGATAGTGAGGAGACGAAGTTGGGATTATGACTGGGTTGTGGAATTTGATATCAAAGGTCTCTTTGATAACATCGACCATGATTTACTCATGCGTGCACTCAAGAAACACTGTGAAATTCCATGGATTCTTTTATATGTGCAACGTTGGTTAAAAGCACCAATGCAACACATAAATGGCCATCTTTTAGAAAGGAATCGCGGCACACCACAAGGTGGTGTTGTGAGTCCTTTATTGGCGAATTTATTTATGCATTATGCTTTTGATATGTGGATTACGAAACATCTTCAAAGTGTACGGTTCTGCCGTTATGCAGATGATGGCGTAATTCATTGTCGGAGTTTATCTCAAGCCAAACTTGTTTTACAAAAGATCGATGCACGATTTCGTGAATGTGGTCTCGAATTGCATCCAGACAAGACAAAGATTGTTTATTGCCAAGATATTAATCGTCGTAAAGCATATCCCGATGTTCAATTTACTTTTCTCGGGTACACGTTTAGGCCCCGTAAGGCTGTGGACAAGTATAAAAGAGTTTATGTAAATTTCTCTCCTGCAGTCAGTCGTGATGCACTTAAAGCAATGCGACAGACTATTCGGAAATGGCATCTACATCTGATGTGAAATCGCGAATTAAGTGATTTATCTGCAATATTTAATCCAATTCTTCAAGGTTGGCAGCAATACTATGGTCGATTCCATGGTTCAGCAATGTCAGCGATCTGGCAACACATGAATGCTTATCTTATACGCTGGATGAGGCGTAAGTATAAAAACTTGGCCCGTCATAAAAGACGGGCTAGATATGCCTTAGGGCGACTTGCGCGTGATTTTCCAAATGCCTTTGTGCACTGGAAAATGGGATGTTTACCATCGGTTGGATAATGGGAGCCGGATGAGCTGAGAGGTTCATGTCCGGTTCTGCGAGGGGCTAAGGGTGAAATTCCCTTGGTCTACTCACCCGTATATTCAAACCAATTCTGGCTGGGTCTACACCGCATTTATTATTGATGTGTTCTCACGAGCAATTGTTGGATGGAAAGTATCTACACGGATGAATACAGATATGGTGCTCGATGCATTGGAGCAAGCATTGCACGATCGAGGCATGCCAAAGAATGTAATTCATCATTCAGATAGAGGTGTTCAATATCTTTCCATTCGCTATACCAATCGTTTAGAAGCAGCAAATTTACGAGCATCAGTCGGTACAACGGGTGATTCATACGATAATGCTCTGGCTGAAACGGTGAATGGCTTATACAAAACAGAGGTGATTGAATATTTAAAAGCAGATTGGCAAGGTTTAGCAGATGTACAACTTGCGACACTAAACTGGGTAGATTGGTTCAATAAAGAGCGTGTACACAGCGCATTGGGTTATGTATCGCCTTTTGAGTTTGAAGCAATGTACTATGATAAGATTAATCCGTTAGGTCAGGTGGCCTAACTTAAATAAAAAAGTCTCCGACAAACCCGGTACGGTTCACTATCTAGTTAAGTATTTCTAATAAAACTATAAAGTGATACAGTTGACACAAAAAATAAATGTTCAAAATATACATTTATTTTGATATAAAGATGTTGAAATGTGCACTGCGTCACAATAATAATTTTTCAGTAGATTCATGGAAAGATATTTGTGTAGGAAATGTGCTTGAAATTGTTCCTTAAATTGTTCTAAGTCCACAAGGGATAGTTATGTTGAGATTGTCACTTTTAGCTGTTGTAGCTTCATTGGGGGTAGCGGCTTGCACATCAAGCCCATATACGAAGCCATCAGATTTACGTTTTCAGAAAAAAACGCAAGAAAATAATCAACCTATTGTATTAAAGCGAGATGAGAAGCTTTGTGGTGGTGATACAGCAGAACAGCAAAATTGCCCGATTGAATTTTATATTGACAGTATTAAAGCTGGAAATTTTTATATAAATAATTCGGCTCAATATGCATTGAAACCAGAAACATATAATTTCAAAGTAAAAAACTGTACTGAAGAATCATGCCAAAGTTGTGATGTTGACTTAAACGTAGGAAAGCTAACAAGCAATGAATTTGTACTCTCTGTCAATACAAACGGTAAACCTTTTATTTCCAATAATGGTCAGCCTTTAAGTTGTGAGGTGAAGCACAAGGTTGCTGCTCAGGAACAGATAATACGAGTGGATTTAGCTGCGGACACTTTATTTAAATTTAACGGTTCTTCCTTGAATGATTTACTGCCAAAGGGGCGTCAAGAGGTCTTGAATGTTGCTTCGCAAATTCATAACAACTTCGTTTCTGTAAGCCGCATTAATTTAGTTGGTCACACAGATCGTTTGGGAAGTGATAGCTATAACAATCAATTGGGGCAAAACCGTGCAGACACAGTACGCAACCTGTTGGTTCAAAACGGTGTATCTGAAAATAATATTTCAACGTCTAGTGCAGGCAAAAATCAACCTGTGACGAATGGTTGTTTTGATGTAAAACAGCGTGAAGAACTCAAAGCTTGTTTACAGCCTGACCGCCGTGTAACTGTCGAAATTACAGGCATTACTAAATAGTTAAAGTTTTAGAAGATAAAAGAATATAATTTTTTGGGTAAAAATATGACTAATTTTATTGTAATTGAGAAAGACTCATTAAATAAGTCTACAGTAAATGCGACACAGATTACATTAACCGAAGCTTCTATTGTTCATACTAAAATGAGCCGTGATGACGTCGACGAATTTATCCGTGATGGCAGTAACTTAGTGCTTAAGTTAAAAAATGGTGAAGTTGTTGTTATTGAGAATTTTTTTATAACATATGACGATGTCGCTTCAGATTTGGTTTTTGAAGAAGATGGGTGTGTTCTATATTGGTTTGATGGCGTATCGGGTTTTAAAGGCATTCCAGGATTAGAAGCATTATTGCCTGCTGTTGAAAGCAGTCAACTCGTTGGATTGTTACCTTGGTTGGTGGGTGCTGCTGTAGTTGGTGGCGCTGCAGCAATTATTGATCACAATGACAAGGATGAAGAACCGAAAGATACTACAGCACCTACAGCACCAACTGTTGAGATTAATGATGGTGGTGATGGTGTTATCAATCCAACTGATCTTGTCAACGGCAAAGTTACAGTGACTGTTAAGCCGACCGAGCCAGTTGTAGAGGGTGATAAGATTACGATCACTCATCCAGATGGTTCAATAGAAGAAATTGAAGTTACAGCATCAAGCAAAGATGACATTAACAACAATGGTATTACTGTTGAAGTAACTCCTGCTGCGGAAGGTAAAGATACAGTTGTTACCGCAACAGTGACCGATAAAGCTGGCAATACGTCACCAGAAGGCAGCGATAATTCAACAGTTGACTTGGTAGTTCCGGGCGATGTTGACGGTGACGGTGAAAAAGACCTAACAGGTGCGCCAGTTGTTGAAATTCAAGATGGCGGTGATGATGTCATTAACCCATCAGATGTTGATGAGAATGGCAAAGTTGATGCAAAAGTAACCTTCCCGAAAGATGCGGGTTATAGCGTTGGTGATACTGTTGTGATCAAAGATCAAGATGGCACTGAACTGGTTAACCGTCCATTAACAGCTGAAGACCTTGAAAACGGCATTACTGTCAAAGTAACTTCTGCAGCGGAAGGTGAAGACACTATGTCAAACATAACGCTCCTTTCATTCATTTTAAATTTGAATTTATCTTAAGTTAATTTTGGATAAAGATAGATAAAAATTGTAATGAAAATGGCTGCAATTACAGTACTCATTTAATGCTATGACGCAGCATTTGAAAAACTCCCACGGTATGAATTTACCAAGATGCTTAAATCATGAATTTTATAAAATCAAAGATATGGCTTGTGCTGTTTCTTCCGTTTTGTGCACCAATAATGCCTATTTATGCAGCAAAACCAAAAAATTATTTAGACTCAGCTAAAGCAAACATCGAACAGTTTTTTTCGTCGCAACCTGCAGATTTGAATCAAGTGAGTATTCAAGAACTAAGTAAATACTCATGGGGTGAGCAGACAGCGCAAGATACTTTGCCAGTTATCAAATTGAGTGGTATTCAACAACAACTTAAAGGTATGGAAAAAATAAGCATTAACTCTGAAGCTGAGCTAACACTTTTTGATGCAATTCATCAAGCGCTACAGCGTCGACCTGAAATCACTCAGAGTATTGCTACTATTGCAGGCCAAGGTGCAAACATTGATGCGGCGAAAGCACAATATTTTCCTCAAATCTCTGGTGGTATTAGTACAGCTGATTTAACGACTGGCGAACGGGGAAGACAGCTTTACAGTTTATCAGCGACACAGGTTTTATATGATTTTGGAAAAATCAAAAGCGATATCAATATAGAAGAAGCGAAGTTATTACGAGAACAAGCAAATACATTAAATAGCATTGATGATATTGCATATCAAACAGCGAATGCGATGGTCAATATTAACCGTTATCAAGAAATCGTTCGTATTGCTAATCAACAAATCAAAGGAATTGCTCGAATTGCAGAAATCGCTAATTTACGGGCTAAAGCGGGTATTAGTAGTCAGGCAGATCCGATTCAGGCACAGTCAAATTTAGAAGCGGCGCAGTCAAATTTACTCATACAAGAAACGCAGTTAAAGCAGTATCAGCAAAAGTTACAAATGCTGCTGGGCTATGATGTGTCCCATTTAAAGATGAGGATTCCAAATACTATTATTCGTAATGCAGGTTTATACAATGACCCTGAATTTACGCATCTTCCTAAGATGATAGCAGCTCAGGCAGCAGTACAAATTGCCAAATTTCAAAAAGAACAAACAAAACTAAGTACATATCCAACAATTAATATTAAAGGTAGCTTAAATCAAGCTTTGAATGGGAAAAACCCAAATAATAATGAAGATGATGGTTTTTATAGCTCTGTCATGTTGGAAGCGAATAGCAACTTTTTCCAAGGCGGGGCAGCCCGATCAAAACTCCGTTCTGCTAATTATGCGGAAGAAGCAGCAAAAGCAGCAGTTAACACAGTTTATTTAGATGTTTTGGATCAGGTACAGCTCATTCGTGTGCAGGTCGAAAATAAGCAAAAGCAAATGGATGTTCTAGCTTTAAGAAAAGAAACCACGGCACGGACAAAAGAGTTGTATCAAGAACAATATAAATTAGGCACCCGCACAGTGGTGGATTTATTGAATTCTGAACAAGCAATTCATGCTGCCGCACAGGAAATTGAAAATGCAAGATATGATATTTACGCGGCCCTAATTCAGTATATCTATGTTACTGGTGCTTCAAGAGCATTTTATCAACTAAATAATACTTCTATTCAAGGGTTTGAAATTTTACCATGAGCAAAACTATGAATTATCAGCCATGGCTTCAAGCCGTTCTAGCAATTGCAAAACATTATCGTATCGAACCATCTGAAGAGCGTTTACGCTTGCAACTCGATTGGAATCCGAGCCAGTCACTTGATGATATTTTGATTTTGGTGAGCCGTCAGATCGGGATGAGTCTAAGAAAAACTGAATTTAGTGAAGATATTTTGAATCCGTGGCGTTTACCACTTCTTATTCAAATGAGAGATGGGCAAGTTGGCGTATTGAATCAACTCGATGCCAATGGGAATGCGAATATTCAGTTCAGTGGTGATCAGGGATTAGCACAAGTACTTACTGTAGAGTTATTAAAAGAAAATGTGAACAATGTTTATATTTTAAGACCTGAGAAATCAATTCCTGATGTCCGTATTGATGAGTATATTAAACCATATGAGCAGAACTGGTTTTGGACGATTGTGCTAAGAGATTGGAAGCGCTATTTGGATGTGATGTTTGCATCATTAATGGCCAATATTCTTGCCTTGGCGACAATTTTATTTTCAATGAATGTTTATGATCGAGTTATTCCTGCACAGTCTGTTCCAACTTTATGGGTATTAGCCGGTGGTGTACTCATTGCAGCAATATTTGAATTTTGTTTACGAGTCGCACGTATTTATTTATCAGACATTATCGGAAAACGTGCAGATCTAAAAATCTCAGATAAGGTATTTGGTCATGCTTTAAGAATTAAAAATAAAGAGCGATCCAAATCCACAGGTACGTTTATTTCGCAAATACGTGAATTAGAAGGTGTTCGTGAATTAGTCACTTCTACAACCATTTCAGCGATTGCAGATTTGCCTTTCTTCTTTTTGTTTTTGGCAATTTTTTGGCTGATCGGTGGCAATCTGTTTTGGGTAATGGTTTTGGTTGTACCTTTAATGATTATTCCTGGAATTTTGATTCAAAAGCCATTGGCAAAATTAGCATCTGAAGGAATGCGTGAAGGTGCTATTCGCAATGCAACACTGGTGGAAGCTGTTCAAGGTATAGAAGATATTAAGTTATTGCGAGCGGAATCTCGATTTCAGAACCAATGGAATCACATGAATGAAGCTGCTGCAGATATTTCAATGCGCCAGCGGAAATTAGTTGGAATTGTGGGGGCGTGGACTCAGAAAGTGCAAGGGCTTACTTTTGCGATTGTCGTACTGGTTGGATGTTTTGCTGTGATGAAAGGGGAAATGACTACAGGTGCATTAGTTGCTTGTTCAATTTTATCATCGCGCATGCTTGGACCAATTGCACAGATTTCAGGAGTTCTAGGGCGTTTTCAACAAGCTAAAGTTGCTAAGACAAGTTTAGATGAGCTTATGAAGAAACCAGTTGACCAAGCACCAAATGCACATTTAATTCATAGACCTGTTTTGAATGGACATTATGAACTTAATAATATTGTCTTCAAATATAGTGAAAACGATGCAAAACCTACTCTCATCATTCCTAAACTTGAAATTCAAGCGGGTGAGAAAATTGCGATTTTAGGTCGTAATGGTGCAGGTAAATCAACGCTATTACAGTTGCTATCAGGGATGCAAGAACCTGTTCAAGGGAAAATCAATTTAGATGGGGTTGACTTGGGGTTAATTGATCCAACTGATGTACGTCGAGATATGGGCTTACTCAATCAGAATGCACATTTGTTTTTTGGTTCTGTACGTGAAAATTTAACATTAGGCTCACCTTTGGCGACTGACCAAGAGCTTTTAAATGTGCTCAAGCTCACAGGGGCATTAAACTTTGTATTAGATAAGAAAGAAGGTTTAGATCATCAAATTTTAGAAGGTGGTGTTGGTTTTTCTGGTGGCCAGCGTCAAGCTTTACTTTTATCACGATTATTACTTCGTCAACCAAATATTCTATTGCTTGATGAGCCGACAGCCGCAATAGATGACGTTTCTGAAAAACAACTAATTCAGAACCTTAAGGGGTGGTTAGGACAAAAAACTTTGGTCATTGCAACGCATCGTCGAGCAGTACTTGAGTTGGTGGATCGAATTATTGTAGTACATGATGGAAAAATTGTTATGGATGGTCCTAAAGAGCAAGTATTAGGTAATACTCAAACCAATATAGCGAGTACAGCATCATGATTAGAAAATATATAAAAAGTGATATTGTAAAGGCTAAAGAATTAGAACCTGCATTACCGAGAGCTAGCTTATTTATCTGGATTATTTGTATTGGTCTTTTGTCATTACTCATCTGGGCATGGCTTTTTAAACTTGAAGAAGTTTCAACAGGAATTGGCAAAGTTATTCCATCTTCTAAAGAGCAAGTAGTACAGTCTCTTGAAGGTGGAATTTTAACAAAGCTTTATGTGCATGAAGGACAAATCGTACAAGAAGGGCAGGTACTTGCTCAACTTGACCCAACTCGCTTTGCATCAAATGTTGGTGAATCTGCATCCTTACTACTAGCATCACAAGCAACAGCAGCGCGACTACGTGCAGAAGTTAATGGAACTAGTTTAAAATTTCCGAGTGAAGTACTTAAAGAGCGAGATTTAGTTGAAGAAGAAACAGCACTCTATCATTCACGACGATCTAATCTAGAAGAATCTTTGTCAGGTTTACAACAAGCACTTATTTTAGTTGATGAAGAGCTGCAAATGACTGAACCATTAGTAGCGAAAGGTGCAGCTAGTGAGGTCGAAGTATTGCGGCTCAAGCGCCAAGCAACAGATTTGCGCAATCAAATGAATGATGTGAGAAATCAATATTTGGTAAAAGCTCGAGAAGAGTTGGCAAAAGCCAACACAGATATCGAAACGCAATTACAAGTCGTAAAAGGTAAATCAGACTCTTTAAATCGTACTCTTTTTAAATCACCTGTACGAGGGATTATTAAAGAAATTGATGTTATGACTATTGGCGGAGTGATTTCTCAAAATGGCAAGTTGATGACAATTGTTCCTCTGGATGAACAACTTTTGGTTGAGGCACGTATTTCACCGCGAGATATTGCTTTTATTCATCCTGGGCAAGATGCACTCGTGAAGATCACTGCCTATGATTATTCTATTTATGGTGGGTTGAAAGGAAAAGTTTCAATTATTTCACCAGACACATTGAGAGATGAAGTTAAGCAAGATCAATTTTATTATCGAGTGTATATTCGAACGGATTCAGGAAAATTGATGAATAAAGCAGGCAAACAATTTAGTATTACTCCTGGCATGGTTGCAACAGTCGATATTAAAACAGGGGAGAAAACGATTTTAGATTATCTAATAAAACCATTTAATAAAGCACAAGAGGCTTTAAGAGAAAGATAGTTTTGAGTGAGCCTGTAAATAATTTTGTATTTGTGCTTTTTATATGTGAATACTAGGACTTCCACTGACACCAAGATTTTAGCATAACTTTTCTTTTAATCGTTCATAGGGTGTTTTGCCATTCATGGCTGCATGAGGTCGGGCATAATTGTAAAATGCCTCCCATTCGGCCAGCTTGGCTTTTAAATCCACATCATCGGTGTAGTCTAATAGCTGGTAGAACTCCATTTTATCCGTCTTATGAGATCGTTCGACCTTACCGTTATGTTTAGGTGTTCGGGGTTTAATATAGCGATGATGAACGGCATGATCATTCAGATGCCAATGGAATTTAGACTGAAACTCATGACCGTTTTCAGTCTGAATGGTATGAATACGGAAAGGAAATTTGTTGATCACATAATTGACTAAATCAATAGCATTGGCTTGATTATGTTTCTCATAAATCTTTAATACCCTAATTCTAGTTGCATCATCAATAGCGGTATATTGATATCGTTTGACTTGTTTTCCATTTTGATCTTTAAAAAAGAGAAACTTTACATCAACTTGAACGTGATGCCCTGGTACTTGTTTTTTATAACGTTGAGGAATAGGAATAGAACGTTTACGCTGATTTTGGGGTAATCGATTCATACCATGCCGTTTTAAAACATGGTACGCCCCAGCTGCTGAAATTTTAATTTGGTGATAACGCCATAAATACCAACTGATCCGTAGTTGTCCAAAATGATAGTGTTGACGTAAATAAATAATCTTATCTTCAATCACAGCAGGCGTGCGTAGCTTAAGGTTCTGTGGACATGGCTTACTGTTGACTAATCCTATCTCTCCTTTGGATTTATAATTCCTCTTCCAACGATAAAAAGTATTTCGTGAAATACCAAAATATCGACAGGTCAATACAACATTGCCATTTTGTTCAGCATGAGCAAACACTTTTAATTTATGGGCAATTTCCCGTTGGGCTTTTGTACTCAAAATTCAAACTCCTATGACATGAGGTAAAATTTACCAAAATGTCAGTAGAAGTCTCAATTTTCACACATTACTCAATTATCCATTTACTTTTAAGGTCGATTAGATCGATATAATTAAAATGTAGTCAAATTTACTGACATAGATTTTTGAACGCCCTCTTTTGAAGAGCGTGTAACCAAGTGTTTTTAAAACTGTATTTACACAGAATTATTTACACCCTTTACCAGTCAATTTCTTAACTGACTGGCATTAGTCCGTATCGAGGTATTTCAATTAATGCCATTTCGCACTTGTTGCAAAATCCAATCCTCATATTCTTGTAGTGTTTCTTGTAGCATATCCATAGGTCGTACGATGTAGTGCCTTTCAACTAATGCACTTGGTTTATGACCTGATATCTGTGCTAAAGATCCTTCATTGATTTTTGCCCAAATAGCTAACGTTTTATATGATCTCCTCAATCCATGGGGAGTAAGTTCAATATTTAGTTTTTTACATATTTTCTCTAAGCTATCGTAAGGATTAACAATATGGCCACATTCAGCGCCCTTACTGCTAAATATGAATTTAGAATCAGAATTTTTCTTTAGTTCTAATAATAAGCTTTCAACATATGCAGTTAGAGGAATTAGGCGACCTTCATCTTCAATTTTATCCCTGACTTTTGCTGTTTTCCAACGAAAATCGACATCTGTCCATTTTAATGAAAGCAGCTCATTCTTTCTGCAACCAGTGATTAAACTACATATCAAAAAAATCGCTATTTTTCTGCTAGTTAACTTATTTACCTCTTCAAACCATGGTTTTAGATGCTGTTTCATCAAACAATCATTCTTGGCTTTTGGGGAAGGGACTTTATCTTTAACTTTTTTTGAGTTGTATGATTTTGGAGGCACTAAGTTTTCATAATCCTCGTGTTCATCACACCAATTCAGGAAAGCTCGTGTAAGTCTGTATGCTTTAGCTGATGTTGTTGGACGGAAGTCATTGTGATCAAGCCAATCGCATAATACATCTGCAGTTAATTCAGAAAGTTTGTACTCAAACAGTTGAAAAATGGGTTGACTGGTATAAACACTATTTTTTTCAGGATCGTAACCACCTCTAGATAATTCGATGTGGTCCTGATAACTTCTTGGTCGCCAATTAGGTTGTCTTGCTTTTAAATATTCAAACCATACATCTTTAAATTTAATAGTTTTGCGTTTTTCTTGTTTTAGCAGTTCTTTATTATCAGCTAAACCTTTCTTACGCTCGATTAATGGGTCAATCCCTTTGTGGCACATAATCGCCAATTCTTGTGCATATTTACGAGCTTCATCTAATTTCCATACATCAACGTCACCAATTTTGATACGACGGTTTTGAAGACCAATACGGCCTTGGAAAATGTAGCTTTTATTATTTTTAGGTGTAACTTTGACGCCGAATCCTGGTGTTTTCTCATCCCAAAAAAAAGTTGGTTTATTTTTGTCTGAGCAATCAATTTTATCAATAGCAGGTTTTGTTAACTTCATTCTAGTAAGCATCTGGTAAGCAAGTAGTAAGCAAAATCAATATATATTAATCAACAAAAAGAGTTAATAATAAATTATTAAAATTACATAAATATATGATAATATTGACATTATATTTTTAATTTGTTGATTTTAAATTACTATGTTAACGGACTCATAATCCGTTGGTCGACAGTTCAAGTCTGTCTGGGCCCACCAAATTCATGTATTTATATAGTAAAATACATACTTAAACCCTTAATTCTAAAAGAGTTAAGGGTTTTTTAATGTCTTAAGAATACTCAGGTGTACTCGTATAAAAACACCCTATTTGTATCCTGGCTTGTATCCTGTATAAAAAATAGAACTCAGGATACAGGAGCCTAGTTTAATCTAGGAAAATCAAAATTTTATGGCTAAATCTAAATTACTCACAGATACCCAATTTGCAGTGTTAAAACCTAAAGAATTAGAGTATAGGGTTTCGGATATTATGGGTTTGTATTTAAAAGTCGTTGTAACAGGTAAAAATCATGGCAGTTGCGGTTTAAGAATACACTTGGTAAATGGACATAGCTTGGGACTTATCCAGTAATCTCAGTCAGAGAAGCATGTTCAATGGCCATTAAGTATTAAAATGGTGAACTCATTTTAAAAACTAAAAATGAGAAGTTATTGAAAGCTCAACAAAAAGAGAACCTATTTTTTGGTAATTTACTGATTAAATGGATGAAGACAAAGCAAGCTGTATGAACTGATAAAACTTATAAGAAAGAGTATCAGTCGATAGAAAAGCATATATTGCCAGTATTTTGTTATCGTCTATTCAAAGACATACCTGCTTCGGAGTGGAAAGGATTTTTCCAATAAAAACAATTAAATGAACAGATATTCAATCGATTTGAAAAACTAATTTCGTATTGTCGTAATGCTTATGATTTTACCATTGACGATAATTTAACTATTACACTTAAATAAAAATTAGGCAATATTTGAATCAACTTATAAAAAAGAGGTCTGGCTTCAATAGATGAGTTTTATGAGCCATTCTTGAGGATTTTTTATCTAGAAGAGTTTTACCTCAGGAAAAAAGTTTATATTTATGAATGGACTGTGATGCACTTCAAAAAATATCAGGAAATAAGATTAAAAGTAGATGAAATGCATTTTACAACTGAGAAAATTATGCTAATAAATAAGAGATGATTTTTTAGTCAGAAATCATGATGTTTCAGGAAGGAATATCTTAAGAAGCGTATTAAAAAAATGATTAAACAGGAGTTTCAAGATGCTTCAGCTATTAAGAAAATTATTTTGCTTGCATATCTATGAGTACGAGCAAATGCAGGAAATCGGGGAACACAGGGAGTGTCGTAAGTGTGGGATCAATAAGGACTGATGTTTTACAAAAAAAAGTGAGCGAGGGCTCACTTTTTTTATGCTTATACTTGGCTAATTTCCGTTAAAATTAGAGTGAAATTCCAAGCTGATGATCGGGCATATGAGCAAAAATTTTCATGCAGATACCTATATCGTAGACAGCAATCTGGCAGATACGCTGCATTGGCTTAGTCTGCATCAAGACAGTTATGAGTCTTTTAGCTATGATGCAATCACTCAGGAGTTAGTGGTGCATCATGCCAATGGAATGGATCAAATCAGAGTTGGAGATTATCTGAATGCCCGCTATGGCATACTGATTACTGCACATAACTTTTCAGCGACTTAATTCACTCCTATATTGCTTAGCCTGCCATCGCATCGGTCGCCAATGCACGTACACTTGGTTTAGGCTGCTCTGCAACCAGACCTAATTTCTCAAATAGCTTTTGGTCACGACCTTGGGCAGTATTTGGGGTGGTCAAAAGTTTTTCACCCGAGAAAATGGAATTGGCACCGGCCATAAATGCCAGAGCCTGATCTGAATCGGTTAACGATTCACGGCCCGCAGAGAGGCGGATGTAGCTTTTTGGCATCAAGAGGCGCGCCACTGCAATGGTACGAATCCATTCAATAACATCCAGTTTTTCTACATCTGCCATTGGTGTGCCTTCAATTGGAACCAGCATATTGATCGGTACAGATTCAGGGTGAATGACCAGCGTGGCAAGTTCATATAATAAACCAATCCGGTCATTACGGCTTTCGCCCAGTCCGACAATACCGCCACTACATACTTTTAAACCGGCTTGACGCACATGATCCAAAGTATCGAGACGGTCATCAAAGCTTCGGGTACTGATAATATGTGAATAATATTCACGAGAAGTATCCAGATTGTGGTTGTAGTAATCCAGACCGGCATCTTTCAAACGTTCTGCTTGGGATGCATTCAACATGCCCAGTGTCATACAGGTTTCCAGACCGAGTGCTTTAACTTCCTGCACCATTTCCAGAACATAAGGCATATCGCGCTCATGCGGGTTACGCCATGCAGCGCCCATACAGAAACGAGAGCTTCCAGAAGCCAGTGCCTGTTTAGCCTCCTGAATGACTTTATCGACCGCGATACGTTTTTCAGCTTCTAGCTTGGAATCATAATGCGCAGATTGTGAACAGTATTTGCAGTCTTCAGGGCATTTGCCTGTTTTGATCGAGAGGAGGGTGCTGACCTGAACTGTATTGGCAGTGAAGTGCTCACGATGAACCTGTTGCGCCTGAAACAATAAATCCATTAAAGGCTGCTGATACAGTGCCTGTATTTCTTCACGTGACCAATCATTGCGTACTGCATTACTCGTGTTCATATATCTGTCCTTGTTTGTGCTTATTTATCATTCACCTCATCTTAATAAAAATGTGTGTCTGCCTCACTAGCAAAATATGACCTTCTATAACAAACAAAGCCCACACGGGGTGGACTTTGTCATTATATTCAATCCTGAAATTTTTTATTCACGATGACCCCCATGAATATTCTGATTTTGCAGATCGTCACGATGCTGCTTGTTCAACACTCGTTCATCCTGCTCATGCTGATTGTTCTTAGGAGAATCGATTGGCCCATGTTGGGGCTGCTGCTGTTGTTGCTTCTGCTGTTTAAGTTGATCTAGCTGTTCGTGCTGTTGCTGTTTTTTATCTTGCTCTTGCATCTTCAATCCCTCTCGTCATTTTTTCATCTCTTTCTTTATGACATAAAGTGATCAAATATTGTGTAAGCCTTATAAGAGATCGAGTGAGCCGAAGTAATAAATTGAAAATTTATGCTGTTTTGGTCAACTGTTCCTGAATCGCCCAATCAATATGCACCTGCACAATTTCGTCATGTAATGCCCGTTGATGTTGTAAAGCGTAAACAATCTTTTCATCAAAAGGTGCATTGCCCAGACCAATTGCGATATTGCGCATGAAGCTTTGATAACCTGTACGGCGCATTGGACTGCCTTCGGTCGCACTTAAGAAGGTGGTTTCATCCCATTGCCATAAATCTAGCAAGCTGACCTGATCCAGACCATGTCGTGGATGAAAATCTTCTACCGGGGTGATTTGGGCAAAACTGTTCCAAGGACAAATTAGCTGGCAATCGTCACAACCAAAAACCCGGTTACCAATTCCGCGGCGCAAATCTTCTGGAATAATGCCTTTATACTCGATGGTTAAGTAAGCAATACATCGCCGTGCATCCAGCATATAGGGCTCGACAATGGCCTGAGTTGGACAGATGTCGATACAGGCCGTACAGGAACCACAATGTTTACTGGCAGGCGCATCAAAAGGGAGGTCCAGAGAAGTAAATAGCTCTCCAAGCACAAAGAAAGAACCAGACTTTTTATGAATCAGCAGGGTATGTTTACCTGTCCAGCCCATGCCAGCACTTTCAGCCAGTGATTTTTCAAAAATGGGTGCAGAATCGGCAAAAGGGCGTGATTCAAAATCGCCAACTTTTTCTCGGATTTTTGTCGCCAAGGTTTTGAGCCGACCGCGCATGATCTTGTGATAATCCCGGCCACGGGCATAACGCGCAATAATCGCGGAATTGGGTGCATACGGAACGTAACGTGGCTTTGGAGTCTCGACCAGATAATCCATACGCACGCAGATAATGCTGCGCGTGCCGGGGACAAGTAAGGCAGGATTGGCACGTTTTTCCAGATTATCTTCCAGAAATTTCATGTCGCCATGATAGCCACGATCCAGATATTCCTGTAAGCGCGCTAATTCTGCTTGAGCATCTGGTTTGGCAATGACACAATCAGAAAACCCCAATTCTAGCGCCTGCGCTTTAATCCAGGCTTTTAGCTCGGCTGGATCTTGTTGATAGACTTGAATTTGTGCGTAAGAATCGGGAATTGTCATAAACCAAAGACAGGGAATAAAAAATGCAGCAACAAGTTTACCATAGCCCTGTTTATCATAGCCAAAGTATTCAAGCATGGGAGCAGCGTTGGTTTCAGCAGCAAAATAGTTCCTATGGTTTGATGCAGCAGGTGGCTTGGTCAGTCACACAGCGTCTGAGTGTGCTATTTAAAGAAAAAAATATACAGAAAATAGCGGTGTGTTGTGGTCAGGGCAATAATGCTGGTGATGGTTATCTGATTGCAAAATATTTAAAACAGGCCGGTTTCGATGTAGATATTTATGCGGCTGAAAAAGGTCAATCAGTGGACTTGGCCAAAGCTTGGCAAGAAGCGCTGGATGCTGGATTGGAAGTAGGGCCGCATTTTCAGTTTAAGCATGAATATGACGCTTATATCGATGCCTTATTTGGCATTGGTTTAAATCGTGAGCTGGATGCGAACTGGCAATCCATCATCCAATTGATCAATGACCAGAAAGGTCTCAAAATCGCGGTTGATATACCGAGTGGACTGCATGCCAATACCGGTCAGCCTTTGCCTATTGCGGTTAAAGCGGATTTTACGTATACGGTTTTGGGCTTAAAGGCAGGACTGTTTACCGGACAAGCTAAGGAATATGCCGCTAAGGTTGAACTGATTTCTGCCATTCCAGTTGATGCCGAACTGCAACCAGTTGCCAAACTTTCCTCACAGCAGATTAAATTACCGAAACGTGAAGCCTTTGGTCATAAAGGCAGTTATGGTCATGTGCTGGTGGTGGGGGGGCATGCTGAAATGGGCGGAGCAGTGATTATGGCAGCAGAAGCGGCATTTGCTGCCGGAGCAGGTAAGGTCACCATTGTCTGTGATGCGAAACACCATACCGCCATTTTGTCTCGTGCGCCGAATATTATGCTGCGTGATATTAATGCTCTCAACATAGAGCAGCGCACAGCCTTAATTCAGCAGGTCGATGCAGTCTGTTTTGGTATGGGCTTGGGACGTGATCAATGGGCAAAAGAGCAATATCAGGCATGGTTTGATTTAATTCGAAATTCAGACTTAGACATTGTTTTAGATGCAGATGCATTGTGGTTTTTAGCCAAACAGCCGCAACAATTAAATTCTAAAACTTACACTACACCGCATCCGGGTGAAGCGGCAACTTTACTTGATTGTAAAACCTTGGACATTGAAACAGATCGGATTCAAGCGATTCATGCCTTAAGGCAGAAGTATGGCGGGCAATGGGTGCTAAAAGGTTCAGGCAGTCTGATTCTGGAACAACAGCTGTATATTTGCACTGCCGGGAATGCGGGTATGGGAACAGGCGGCATGGGGGATGTGCTGGCCGGGATGATTGCCAGTCTAAAGGCACAATTTGCTCAATCGATTCATTTGCATGAAATTGTGACGCTGCATGCACTGGCAGGGGATGAACTGGCCAAAAACGGCGAACGTGGTTTGCAGGCGCAGGACATGAAACATGCAATTTATCAGGTGGTGAATCGCTAAGGAGAATAGTGTGCCAGTCATCAAAATGAATATTTCAGGCCAAGTGCAAGGTGTGGGTTAGCGCTACTGGTTTGCTGAGCAGGCTGTGGCACTCGATTTAAAAGGCTAGGTGAAAAATTTAAGTAGTGGCGAAGTGGAGGCTGTTATTGTTGGCGCAGATTCACCGCTTCAGGAAATGATTGCACGAAGTTGGCAAAGGGCCTGCTTCTGCAATCGGACAAGCAATTATTCCAGAGCATCTGCAATCCGACTTAGGTATTCAAGGCTTTAAAATACTGCGCTAAACATTAACGACGACGGCTGCTGACCCGACTGCGGCCACGTGCCATGCCGCCCAAAGCATTGAGTACCGCCATTTTACTCATACTACCTGAGGCATGTGCATGACAAATGGCAGCCGCCAGTGCATCGGCGGCATCCTGTTGCGGTTTGATGCTGAGTTTTAAAATATTCATCACCATCATCTGTACCTGCTCTTTATCGGCAGCGCCATAACCCACTACAGACTGCTTGATCTGGCGCGCCGTATATTCAGCAACTTTTAAATCCAGATTGACCAGCGCGGCAACAGCAGCACCACGGGCCTGACCCAGTTTCAAGGCAGAATCCGGATTTTGTGCCATAAAGACCTGTTCTACTGCGGCTTCTGTTGGGCCATAAAATTTTACAATCCGCTCTACACCGGCAAAAATTCGTTTTAAACGTTCAGGCATTTCCGTGGTTTCGGTGCGGATCGTACCGGCATCGACAAAAGTCAGTTTGGAGCCGTCTTTTTCGATAATTCCGTAACCGGTTAAACGAGAACCGGGGTCAATCCCAATAATTAATGACATGCCTGCACTTTAAAAATAGAATAATGCCCATATTGTTACATAAGCGTATCAAAAAAGCTTGATCCTGATGAAGCAGTTGATTACATCATCCTATTATTTATTTTACTGAGATTAGATTAATTTTCATGAAATTATTTCTTATTATCCTTGCAGGCTTAATCCTAGAAGTATTTGTCTGGATTGGCGTGGGTGACCTCGTCGGGAGCATGTGGTACGTATTTTTCTGGTTTGTCGCTGCATTTTTTATTGGTATGAACCTGATCCGTAAATATTCGGCCGGTGTGATGCCACAGATGCAGCAAATGCAAATGGGGCAGATGAATGCAGATCCTGCATTAACAGGAAATTTACCTAAAATTTTAGCAGGCTTCTTCCTGCTTCTTCCTGGCTTAATTAGCGATGTACTGGCGGTATTAATGCTGATTCCAGCCGTGCAGCAGGTATTTAAAGCTGCCATGATGAAGGCGATGATGAAACGTCAGCAGGCCATGATGGAAAAAATGATGGGTGGCATGATGGGCGATATGGGGGGGGCGCAAGGCCAGAACCCCTTTGCCGAGATGATGCGTCAAATGCAGGATATGCAAAACCAGCAAGCAGGTCGTGGTGATTCAACCATCATTGATGGTGAAGCGCGTGAAGTGAAGCCTGAAGCGAAAAAAATTGAAATGAAAGATATCAATCCAAAATAAGATATCCATCTGCAAAGTTCAAAAGGTTGTATTTAAACCGAATCTGATGATTCGGTTTTTTATTGGAATATTCTCATTAGTTTGAACAAACGTTATAATCATTTTTTATAATTTAACGCTATTTTAATGTCTCTGCTTTTTACCATCTGCCTTCTACATTTTGTTGCTCAACTAAGTCCTGGCCCTGATATTCTACTGATCGCCAAAAGTGCTGCATCTACCACACGCCAAAATGCCCTGAAAATTATTGCAGGTATTTCGGCCGGTATTATCGTGTGGGTGGTACTGACACTGGCCGGATTTACCGTTTTAATCGAGCAGTTTCCATGGGTCCAGCAGGTCTTGATGCTGCTCGGTGGAATATTTCTGGCAAAAATGGGCTGGACAATGCTCAAGGGTGGTGTGCGCAGTTTTAGGAATAAACATCAGCCCGAAGATGATTCCAATGAACTGGCACAACCCGAAAATTACTTTATGTTGGGTCTATGGACCAACCTCTCTAATCCTAAAACGCTGATCTATTTTAGCAGCGTATTTTCACTGGCACTGAGTTCATCAGCCTCGGAATATCTGAAAGCACAACTCGCGGTGATTATTCCCTTGCAGACTTTTATCACTTTCGCTTTACTCATGTTGCTGATTTCACAGCCGAAAATTAAAGCTCTGTATCAGCGTTCAGGGAGTTATATTGATATCGTTTCAGGCGGGCTATTTTTACTCTTTGCGTTATGGTTATGGTATGACGCGCTTATTTTGATGAATTAACTGGATGATCATCCAAAGTGGATTCGGTGGGTTTAAGTGAAGAAGACACTAAATTTTCTTGTGTTTTAATCGCTGTTTGATAGCGGTTGGGTCTTAAGCTGGTTTCGGTATTTTCAGAACCCTGATAGCTACGGCTACGGTTGGCACGCTCGCGTAATCCACCTTTTTTAATTAACTGAACCATTGCATATCTCCCATTCCAAGATCTGCTATTGTAAATCAAATCTGGCAGCTATGAAGCTGTTTTTCTGCATAGCGATACTGGTATTAAAGCACTATAAAAAAAGACCTATTTTTCGGAACAGGTCTCTCAATCAGAGCTAAATAAAATTAACGAAGGCCTTTATTTTCTTCTTGTAAAACATCGAGTATAGAGTGTTGTACGGGAACTTCTTGTTGTTGTGATTGCACATAGACGTGCACCACTTTAAATACGATCGCTGTAGCAAGACAGGCCACCAGACACAAAATCCAGAAGCCAAAAGGACTGCGAATATGATGCGAACCGCAATCTGGACATGATTTTTCTGTAGATTCCACTACTTTTTCGCAGCAGGCACATTGATATTGGTAGTGCATTGTTCTTCTCCCAGGATGTTATCCTTTTTTATTCTTCGATCATGAAAGATGATTTGTCACCCTATCATAGGAGAGCTTTCGCAGGCTTGCAATACGAGATTATCGACAGTTACAGACCATCTATACAGAATCAAAATTAATGACATGCTTATGACAAGATTAGCAAGAAGATGAATGGACGCAGTGCTTATAAAATATACTGAATTTAAACCGGTAGTTATTGAAAAATAAAGCCCGCTTCAAGCGGGCTTTATTAGGGTTTTGTTAAGGATTACTGACCTGAGCGGATGATGTAATCAAATGCAGACAGTGATGCTTTCGCGCCTTCACCGGTGGCAATGATGATCTGCTTATACGGAACAGTAGTACAGTCACCCGCAGCAAATACACCTTTCACATTGGTTTCGTTACGCTCATTAATCAGGATCTCACCACGATTTGACAATTCAACCGCTGTTGCTTTTAAGAAATCGGTATTCGGCAACAAACCAATCTGTACGAAGATACCAGCCAATTCAACAGTGTGCTCTTGGTCAGTTGTACGGTCTTTGTATTTCAGTGCAGTCACTTGTGAACCGTCACCCACCACTTCAGTCGACAAGGCATTTTTAATCACCGTGGTGTTTGGCAAGCTTGTTAATTTGTCTTGCAATACCTGATCCGCACGAAGCTTGCTATCAAACTCAACCAAAGTCACATGCTCTACAATCCCTGCAAGATCAATCGCAGCTTCAACACCAGAGTTACCCCCACCGATTACCGCAACACGTTTGCCTTTAAACAGAGGACCATCACAGTGTGGGCAGTAGGCCACACCACGGGTTTTGTATTCCTGCTCACCCGGAACATTCATTTCTCTCCAGCGTGCACCGGTCGACAGAATCACGGTTTTCGATTCCAGTTTGGCACCATTCTCTAAAGTGACTTCTACCAGACCATTCGTTGTTTCATCTGCACCTTTGATGTTAGAGACACGTTGCAGGTTCATGATGTCGACACCGTATTCACGTACATGTGCTTCCATTTCAGCAGCAAACTTGGGACCTTGGGTTTTCTGAATCGAGGTATAGTTTTCGATGTCCATGGTGTCCATGACCTGACCGCCCATGCGTTCAGCCACGATCCCGGTTTTAATCCCTTTACGTGCAGCATAGATCGCAGAGGTATTCCCTGCAGGACCACCACCAATCACCAATACATCAAAAGCATCTTTGGCATTGAGCTTTTCAGCCTCTTTTGCTGCAGAGTTGGTGTCCAGTTTTGCCACGATTTCTTCCAAAGTCATACGACCCTGACCGATATGCTGGTTGTCCTGGAACACCATCGGCACCGCCATGATTTTGCGTTCTTCCACTTCATCCTGAAAGAAGGCCCCATCAATCATGGTGGCTGTTGTACCCGGGTTGTAAATTGCAATCAGGTTTAAGGCTTGAACCACATCCGGACAGTTATGGCAGCTGAGTGATACGAATACATCGAAATCAGATTTGATTCCTAAGCCTTTAATCGACTCTAAAACTTCAGCAGATACTTTCGGTGCATAACCAGAGCTTTGCAGTAAAGCCAGAATCAGTGAGGTGAATTCATGCCCCATTGGCAGACCTGCGAAGTAGACACGTGGTTCTTCACCTGCTTTGGCAATACCAAAGCTTGGAGCACGTTGGTTTGTACCATCAAAGCGTGCAGTGACTAAATCAGATAATGCAGCCACTTCCTCAACCAGTTCTTTGATTTTTGCAGATTTGTCGGAATCATTTAAAGTCGCAACCAGTTCAATCGGGCTTTCCAGACGTTCGAGTAGTGTTTTTAATTGAGCTGAAGTATTTTGGTCTAACATGGCTAACGTCTCCAAAGGAATAAATATTTATTTGATAAAGCGATATTAGTGCATAAATCAAAATAGGTAAAACAGTTTGTTTTTATAATATCGATCGGAATTACTAATTTATTGAAAAATGCATCATTAATTTCAGATTTTTATATGGCGTTAGAATAAGAATTTTCAAGTAATTTAACTTGATATTTGCTTAATTCAGTTAGTATTAGGCATCTATAACAGGAGGGCTGAATCATGGAATTACAGCGCGGAATTTATCAGCATTATAAAGGGCAGCTTTATCAGGTGTTGCATGTCGCCACGCACAGTGAAACTGAAGAAAAGCTGGTGGTTTATCAATGTCTCTATGGGGATTATTCGATTTGGGTGCGCCCTTTAACAATGTTCACTGAAACCATTACCACCAACGATGATCGTGAAGTGGAACGCTTTAAATTAATTCAGGCGCTTTAAGCTAAAAAAGCTCAGGGAGGGGCTATGCTAAATCCAGATGAATTTGAAAAATTCATGCATGAATTATATGAAAAATTTCATATGCATGATCTCAAGCAGACAGATCGACTGCAACGATATCGCAATATAGAACCAGAATCAGGTCGATTTTTATCCATGTTGATTTGTGCCCAGCAAGCCAAAGATATTTTGGAAATTGGTACATCCACAGGCTATTCGACTTTATGGCTAGCTGAAGCTGCTCAGCATACCCAAGCAGTGATAACCACACTGGAAATAGATAAAGCACGTGTCACTCAAGCGAAACACTATGCAAATACATTGGGTTTTGAGCATCTTATTGATTTTAAAGTGATGGATGCGCAGCAATATCTAGAAGCTTCACAGCAACAGTTTGATTTTATTTTACTGGATGCAGAGCGCGATGCCTATCTAGGCTATTGGAAGCATTTGGCTCGATTACTCAAGCCAAAATGTGGGATGCTTGTGGTGGATAATGTCATTTCACATGCAGCAGAAGTGGAAGAGTTTATTCATCTGATTCAGCAAGATCAGCGTTTTATCATCAGCACTGTACCGATCGGTGCGGGTCTGCTGATGGTCGGATATCGTGAATCGCATTAGTTTTAATCCATACAGACTTTATTGAAATGTAAATTATATTCAAGATATTTATGTACGAAAGCAGCTTTATCGTCACGTCTGAGCAGGTTGTCATAAATAAATTCGGGTACAGGATGATAGAGTTCCTTATGGCCATTACTATAAACGATTTTCAGGTGGCGGCTTGAGGGATTATATTTCCATGAAATCACTGTAAGCAGTTTTTGCATATGCGTTCCTCCACTGAATATTTATTTTCTTATCATTTGAACTTATGCCATGCCGTGCTGTAGATGTATAGCTATATTGTAAGAATGGGCAGAGGATTGTAAGAAAATAGCTGCAGCGAGAAATTAAAACTTATTCAGCGCAGTTTGATAGATCGCAAAGAAATAGACGATTCAAGCAATTTCGGGATAAATACACACACTCAATCTGCGTGTAAACATTACTTCTAAAATAAATAAATCAAATCAAAAGTTATAAAAAACCACGCTAAAGAGCGTGGTTTTTTTGAGTCAGTTTAATCTAATTAAAATTAGATTTTACCCACTAGGTCGATTGAAGGAGCAAGAGTTGCATCGCCTTCTTTCCATTTAGCTGGGCAAACTTCGCCTGGGTGAGCATGTACATACTGAGCTGCTTTAACTTTACGAAGAAGTTCTTGAGC
Organism: Acinetobacter sp. YH12156; assembly: GCF_013418235.1. NCBI lineage: Bacteria > Pseudomonadati > Pseudomonadota > Gammaproteobacteria > Moraxellales > Moraxellaceae > Acinetobacter > Acinetobacter sp. YH12156. The sequence goes on along the minus strand of NZ_VPCL01000008.1, from coordinate 56,452 downwards.
ATCACGACCGATACCACCGGCGTTGATTTCAACGATTTGGATTTTACCTTCTGGATCGATGACGAAAGTACCACGATCAGCAAGGCCGTCAGCTTCGATTAATACGTCAAAGTTTTTAGCAAGCGTCCAGTTTGCATCACCAACCATTACATACTGGATTTTTTTGATTTCTTCTGAAGAATCGTGCCAAGCTTTGTGTGTGAAATGTGTGTCAGTAGAAACTGAGTAGATTTCAACGCCTAATTTTTGGAATTCAGCGTAGTTGTCAGCAAGGTCACCCAGTTCAGTTGGGCAAACGAAAGTGAAGTCAGCTGGGTAGAAGAATACTACAGACCATTTGCCTTTAAGGTCAGCTTCAGTTACTTCAATAAATTGGCCATTTTGGAATGCAGTTGCTTTAAATGGTTTAACTTCAGTATTAATTAAGCTCATCATTGTCTCCATGATTGAGGTTTGTTTTGAATTTCAATTAGCTTATAGAAATTTACTTTATTGGTGAAATGGTATTTTTACATTACAAAAATCGGAAAAACCGAATCATGTAAAAATTCTCCATTTTCACAAAATAGCTTTGTTCATTGAGCAGCATCAAGATGATGGCTTCATGACAAAATTATCTCTTTTTCCTCGTGCTAACAAACATGATGCTGAAACTGAAAAATTCAAGGGCAAATCAGGAAAAAAATCCTGTTTTCCTCAAAATACTCTCGATATCAATTTAAAAATTAGGTTTATGCTTAAACTTAATCATGTGGACAGGTGAGAGTAGCGGGGTAATTTGCTCGATTTACTACGCCGAATTAAGGGAAATGAGACGAGTAAAGCCAATTTGTCCGGCACTTAACAGAACTACGACTATCTGAAAGCTAATGAACCAAGTAAAATAAACTTTTCCGGTTTTTTGATGTGGGTGTTTTCTCTGTGCAGAGTCATTTAAATGTAGATCAATGGATAATGGCGCGTGACCGTCACCGTTTAAATCGACTGAAGAAGGGGAAAGATGCCAATGCCAAGCAGTATCAGGAACTATTTGAAAAATCCAATCTGAAAGTGCGGCAGCGGCTGGAACGTCTTCCAGACATCAAGCTGAATCAAGATTTGCCCGTTACCCAATACGCTGACAAGCTGATAGCCGCGATTCAAAAGCATCAGGTCATTATTGTGGCTGGCGAAACCGGTTCTGGTAAAACCACACAATTACCGCAAATTGCCATGCTGGCTGGACGCGGCCTGACTGGTCTGATTGGACATACCCAGCCACGCCGACTGGCGGCTCGAAGCGTATCACAGCGTATTGCTGAAGAAGTTGGCGAAAAACTCGGGGAATCAATTTCCTTTAAAGTGCGTTTTACTGAACAGGGTTCCCAAGATTCAATTGTACGCTTGATGACTGACGGTATTCTGCTTGCCGAACTGACGCATGACCGCTACCTAAGCAAATATGACACCATTATTATTGATGAAGCACATGAACGTTCGCTGAATATCGACTTCATTATGGGCTATCTGAAGCAGTTACTGCCGCGTCGTCCAGACCTGAAAGTCATCATTACGTCTGCCACACTGGATGTAAACCGTTTTAGTAATTACTTTAATGGTGCACCCATTTTTGAAGTAGAAGGCCGTAGTTTCCCGGTTGAACTGCGTTATCGCCCGATCTCGGAAATGAGCATTGGCGGCAGCGATGATGATGAATTTGATGACTTTGAAGAAAACTTGCCACGTGCAGTGGTTAAAGCAGTTGAAGAATGCTTCCAGGATGCCCAAGAAAAAGGCCATCCCGAACATGCCGATATCCTGATTTTTGCCAGTACAGAACAGGAAATTCGCGAGCTACAGGAAACCCTGATCAAGCATGGACCACGGCATACTGAAGTCTTAACCTTATTTGCCCGTTTAGCCTTGGCAGAGCAGCAAAAAATCTTTAATCCTTCCGGTGGTGGGCGACGTATTATTATTGCCACCAACGTCGCGGAAACAGCGTTGACTGTGCCGAATATCCGTTATGTAATTGATAGTGGTTTTGCGCGTATTTCACGTTATAACTATCGTTCACGGGTGCAGCGCCTGCCGATTGAAGCCGTTTCTCAGGCTGCAGCCAATCAGCGTAAAGGCCGTTGTGGTCGTATTGCGCCCGGTGTCTGTATCCGCCTGTATTCGGAAGATGACTTTCTAAGCCGTCCGGAATTTACTGAACCTGAAATCAAGCGTACCAATCTGGCATCGGTGATTTTGCAGATGCAGAGTCTGGGTTTAGGTTCGCTGGAGGACTTCGATTTTATCGAACCACCGGATCACCGTCTGGTGAATGATGGCCGTAAGTTGCTGATTGAGTTGGGGGCAATGGCCGAGAAAAATTCTCCTAAAACTGAAGATGATCAAGCAAATCCCTCTAAATCTCCCTTTGAGAAAGGGAGACTTCAAAGCAGTGGATTAACCAAAATCGGTCAGCAAATGGCAAAAATGCCGATTGACCCACGTCTGGCCCGTATGATTTTGGGTGGCGCACATTTTGGTGTTTTAAACGAAGTCTTGATTATTGTTGCGGCGCTCGCGGTGCAAGATCCGCGTGAACGTCCTGCAGACAAACAAATGCAGGCCGACCAGAAACATGCCTTGTTCCGTGAAGCTGATTCTGACTTTTTGTTCTATATAAAACTCTGGGAAACATTGCACGGCAATCGCGAAAGTATGAGTGAGAATAAACGCCGTACATTTGCGCGGAATCATTTCTTGAGCTGGCTGCGTTTACGTGAATGGAAAAAAACCCATGAACAACTGGTGGACTTGGCTCAAGGTCTAAAACTGTCATTTAATGACAAAGCTGCCAGTTATGAAAATCTGCATCGTGCATTACTCACCGGCTTATTGTCGTTTATTGCCAACAAGACCGATGAACGTAATGTGTTTATGGCGGTACGTCAGCAGAAAGCCCGGATTTTCCCGGCATCGACTTTGCATAAGAGCAATACGCCGTGGGTCATGGCTTTTGAGATGGTGGAAACCTCGCAAGTGTATTTACGCACTCTGGCCAAGATTGAACCGGAATGGATACTGCTAGCCGCCCGCGATCTGCTCAAGCATCATTATTTTGAACCGCACTGGTCGAAAAAAGCCGGTGTGGTGAACGCTTATGACCAGATTTCATTATTTGGTCTGATCATTGAGCCAAAACGAGCAATCAATTATGAAAAAGTCGATCAGGCTGCGGCGCATGAAATTTTCTTACGCGATGCTTTAACTACGGGTCATCTCGGTATTAGTCCGCCATTTTTAAAGCATAACTTGCTTAAACTGGAAGAAGTCGAACGGGTTGAGGATAAATTGCGTCGTCGTGATCTGGTGGTAGACGAAGAAACCATTTACCAGTTCTATGCATCTAAAGTGCCAGCTGAAGTGGCCAGCCGCCGTACTTTTGAAGATTGGCGGGCTACGGTTGAGCCTCAGCAGCCACGTTATTTATTTGTTGATGATGATGCATTATGGCTGAATCACCGTCCAACCACACAGCAATTTCCTGACTATTTACGTAATGGTGAACTTCGTCTGGCAGCGACCTATCGCTTTGACCCGAGTCATGATGAAGATGGCGCGACAGTTAAAATTCCACTGCAAGCCTTGGCTCAGGTAGATGAATCAATCTGGTCCTGGGGAATTCCAGGCTGGCGTCTGGACCTGATTGAAGCATTGCTAAAAGGCTTACCGAAGGACAAGCGCCGTAATCTGGTGCCAATTCCAGATACTGCACGAAAACTCATGGCAAAAGTCGATGTACAGGATCTGCAGAAACATATCTTTGGTTTCCTGGCGTTCCAGTTACGTGGCGATCAAATCACTGAGAAAGATTTCAGCTTTGACCGGGTCGAACAGTATCTGTTACCGTTTATTAAAGTCACTGATGAAAAAGGTCGTGTCATTGAACAGGGTCGTGATTTGTCAGAGCTGAAAGCACGTTGCCGGGCTGAAACCCATAGTCCGGTCAAGCAGCTGAAAGGTGAATTTAAAACCTTCCCGGAAAGTTTTGTGTTTGAAGCCTCACAAAAAGTCACGGGTGTCGTGGTCAAGCAGTATCAGGCGCTGGTGCCGACCAAAGCCTTTGCTGCACTGGAGCAAAAAGATGAGTCGGGCGTGGTGATTCAGACCTTTAACGATCAGGCGGAAGCGATCAAAAAACATCGTGAAGGGGTGATCCGACTGGTGCATATGCAACTGGGAGACCTGATTCGCCAGTTAAAAAAACAGATCTCCAAACCTTTGGCACTGGCTTATTCGCCACTCGGTGACAAGGCCCAACTAGAACAAATGTTAGTTTATGCCACACTGCAAGTGTCCATGAATGAGCTACCTGTCAATGCGCAAGAGTTCCAAAAACTGGTTGAAGATGTAAAAAAATCTTTCTTAAGTCATGGGCAAGTTACCCTGAAAGAGATTACAGATATTTATATCCAGTGGCAGGAAATCCGCCGGAAATTATTGGTTTTAGACCATTCTGTGTTTGAGAAAAATATCAATGATATTGAAGATCAACTTGATTTAATGAATCTTTCTGACTTTGTATATCTTAAACCATCCGATGTATGGATCGAATTTCCACGTTATTTGAAAGCCTTGATCTTGCGTTTAGACCGCTTGCCCAATAATCTACAAAGGGACAATTCCGCCATTGACCAAATTGATCAATGGATGGAAAAATTGTTCAAGTTTAAAGATGACCCTCGTCTGAAAGAATTGTATTTCATGGTCGAGGAGTTAAGAATCTCATTGTTTTCACAACCGATGAAAACAAAAGCACCCGTGTCTCCAACTCGCTTGCAAAAAGTATGGGATCGTCTTGGAATCAGTTAAGATATAGGTAATTCAGAGAAGGAGTTTTACATGGGCATCCGCATTACGGGTACGGGCTTATTCCATCCGGAAAATGTCATCACCAATGAAGAATTAGTTGAAAGTTTAAATGCTTATGTGGAACTGTTTAATCACGAAAATGCTGACAAAATCGCTGCAGGCGAAGTTGAAGCACGTCGTGGTTCTAGCGCAGACTTTATTGAAAAAGCATCTGGCGTACAACGCCGTTATGTCGTAGAAAAATCAGGTATTCTTGATCCAAAACGCTTACGTCCTAATTTACCTGAACGTGCAGATGATGAAATTTCACTGCAGGCAGAATGGGGCGTAATCGCAGCCAAACAGGCGATGGAAAATGCCGGTGTGACTGCCGAAGATATTGATATCGTGATCCTGTCATGCTCGAATTTGCAACGTGCTTATCCTGCCGTAGCCATCGAGATTCAAACCGCTCTAGGTATCAAAGGCTATGCCTATGACATGAACGTGGCGTGTTCTGCAGCAACATTTGGTCTGAAACAGGCTTATGATGCGATCAAAGCTGGCGCGCGCCGTGTGTTATTGGTGAATGTAGAAATTACCTCTGCACATACCGATTTCCGTTCACGTGACTGTCACTTTATTTTTGGTGATGTGGCAACCGCTTCAATTATTGAAAATACTGACAGCAAAACCGGTTTTGAAATTCTTGATTCTGAGTTATTTACCCAGTTCTCGAATAACATCCGCAATAACTTTGGTTTCTTGAATACCTCTGAAAATGCTGACATTGACGACAAACGTTTCCGTCAGGATGGTCGTAAGGTATTTAAAGAAGTCTGTCCACTGGTTGCGAAAATGATTACTGCGCAACTGGAGAAGAATCAGATTGAGCCGACAGGTGTTAAACGCTTCTGGTTACACCAGGCCAATGCCAGCATGAATGAACTGATCCTGAAACTGGTCGTTGGTAAAGAAAATGCCAAACCTGGTTTGGTACCGATCATTCTGAATGAGTTTGCCAACACTTCTTCTGCTGGGGTGATCATCGCCTTACACCGTACTGCACATGAAGTTGAAGATGGTGAATACGGCGTGTTGTGTTCATTTGGTGCGGGTTATTCGGTAGGTTCGATTCTGGTCCAAAAGCGCGTGGCATAATCCGGAGTCAATAGGGAGCAGACAACTTGCAGGTCAAACATGATGGACAATGGATTAGACGCTTAAGTGCCTTATCCAAATTATATTTTACCCCTACCTTTTTAGGGGCTGAATATATGGATGCCAGTCGACCTGCAATGTATGTCGGTAATCATTCCATGTATGGCATCTTTGATGCGCCGATGCTGATTGATTACCTCTACAACGAACATAAGGTGGCTGTGGTCAGTATTGCAGATCATAGCCATTTTTATGTGCCGTTGTGGCGTGAAGCCGTGAAAAAGTTTGGTGCCATTGATGGAACACAAGCCTATGTGCGTGCTGCAATGCAGCAAGGCTATTCCATTCTGGTCTTTCCGGGTGGCGGTCGTGAAGTGCTCAAACGTCAGGGTGAGCAGTATCAGCTGATCTGGAAGCAGCGTTACGGCTTTTTAAAGCTGGCGCAAGAATTCAACTATGATCTTGTCCCTTTTGCCGCTCTCGGTGCGGATGAGGTCTATGAGATTGGCTTTAATGCCAATAAGATTATCCAGCATAAGTATTTTCAAACACTACTTAAAATACCACAACTCAATAAATTACTACGTCAGGGCGATGTGATTCCTTCTCTGCCCAAACACCTGTTGCCAAAACGCTTGCCCTTTTATTTTCAGTTTATGCCGCGACTATCGATTGCTCAGGTGCAGACGCAAGAGGAGCTGGTTGAGTTTCGGCATAGCTTGCAACAGCATATTTATACGGGTTTGGCAGCGCTCACTGTGCAGCGTCAGCAAGACCAGCAGGCAACCGAATCCTCGTTGTAAATCCAAGTTGTGACATATTGAGATGCGCTATATTTAGAAGTCATCCTGCAGTGCTGTTTTATTGTGCGAGTACTGCCATAATGTATGGTCAAATAGTCACTGATCGATGATCGAGGGCTCAACATGATTCAATATAAAAATAAAATAATATAGGTGCGTATATGGAACAGGGTGGTTGGGTAGCGCCGTTAAAATTGCTGGCACAACAATGTTTGAGGATTTCTCCGGAGTTGAACCAGCTTTATCTGGATCAGATGGCGATGATTGGTCATCTGACTGCACAAAATCTATTAAAAATTCAGCAGGGTCAATACCGGATTGAATTGCTGGACGGGTTGTTCTATATCCAGTTTTATACTGCATATGCACTGGACTCTGGAACTGCACCCGTTTTGGTCGAGAGTCATTTTTATTTTCAGCAATACAAAGCAGAAGCGCTAGAAGAATTTTTTTTACAGGATATCTATTTCCTGACTGGGGACTTGAAACCGCAGCATTCGCTGTATTTACGTGACAAAGCCAAGCAATTACGCAAACTGATTCTGAACCAGGTCTATGAAGCGGTAAATGGCCCAGCACGGGTATTGGCATTCCTGCGACAGATGTCGGTGCTTCAGGCTGAGATTATTGATCATCATTTAATAGAGGCCGGGTTGTATACAACACCAGTCATGCAAAACGTTGTTCTGGACGAACAGGATATTCCCCCGCAAATTCTTGAAAGCTTGCAACAGGCTTTTTCTTTGGCATTTCTACAGCAGGATGAGTTCCTGTCCATCCAGTCCTTAATGGACACTCTGGATGAATTCTGTTTTAGTGCCGCACAGCTTTTGCATCCGGCGACGTTTCGGATTATGTCCTTGTCTTTTGAAGAGCGTTTTAATTTACATGAACTGAATGATCACAGCGATGATATTCGGCTGTTGTATCGACATGCCGAGGAGCAGAGCCACCTGCTCGGTTTTGTCCGTTTGATGAATCGTGAGGTCTGGCATCGCGATGACTTATTAGCCAAACGAAATTTTCTGGAAAATCATCCCTATTTATGGCAAAAAAAGGTGGCCCGATTACCACTATTTGACTGTCATCGTGCAGTGAACTGGATTTTCAGGCAACCAGCCGAAGTGGTGGACTGGATCAGTGGCAATATTCAGCACAGCAGCGTGCGGGTGGCAGTGACGGCCTTAAGTTTTGTAGACAGCCATCATATTCATCCGCAGATTATTCTGGCGACCTTGCAATATTTTCAATATGTTTCTGCGCGACTGTTTATTCATAGCATGCATGAATATGCAATCCAGCATGACTGGTTTCAACATCAGCATAATCAGGCGGTGGTCTTAAAAGGCACACGTCAATCGATGGATGATCAGCGGATTGCAATCACTCCCTCGATTCTGTATCTAGACGAATGGATAGAATTGCTGCGTAACGTGGTCAAAATGGATGATCAGATCACCAAGAAAGTCTATTTGCAACTGAGCCGGGTGATGCAGGCATATATGCAGCATCTATATAAAATTACCGCGCATCTTCCAGAAGAAGTCTTGGCCTATATTCAGCCTCAAAGCCAGCAGAATCGGGATTTCTATCATGTGTTGCAGCGCTATCGGATTCCTTTTGTCGAATTTAGACAGCTGTTTTATTTACACAGTGGACATGTGCGTGAGTCTGTATTTGACAGTTATGTGCGTGACTATCTGGTGGAATATTTTTCCAGTCATAACGAGATTCCGAAAAACCTCAGCTGGAGTGGATTATTCGCTCAGGCCGTGATCTGGCATGATCAGATTCAGAAGCAGGAAATGATGGCCAAGCTGAAAAAAGAGTTTGCGCTCGTAACTTGGTCACCTTTGACGCAGGCCTCATTTTTATTATATTTCAACTGGCGTTTTGAGGAGCTTAAAAATCTGGATCGTATTCTGGAAGAATCCAAGGTTTTCAGGAACTGTCTGGCTGCCAGTTATGCCCAGCAGATTATTGAAGGGCAATATGTGGCCTTTCGCATGTCGCATCCGGATGTGCGTTTACCTTTAATTCTGGGCTGTCGAATCGTCAATGGGCAAGTGATCTTCGATCAGTTGGAATATCCGAACAATCAAAAGGCAGAAGCTGAATATAGCAATATCGCGATGCATTTTATCAACTGGCTCAACTTGCAGGCTTAAGTGCAAGATTAAGTGGTTTTCCGCCATGACGCTTAACTTTTCTGCCAAAAATCGTTAGGCTATAGCCGTTCTTTCACGGTATTGCTCTTATGAAACAGGAAACTGCCCTTAAGTTACTCAAAGCAGGAGAAAATGTCTTTTTAACCGGTTCTGCGGGTGCAGGAAAAACCTATACGCTGAATCAATATATTAATTATTTAAAAGCGCGTAAAGTCGCCGTCGCGATTACGGCATCGACCGGTATTGCAGCCACGCATATGAATGGTATGACCATTCACACCTGGGCCGGCATTGGGATTAAAGACTTTTTGTCCGAAGATGACTTAAAGCGCATGAAAGAGCGTAAATACTTAAAAGAACATCTGGAAAATGCCCAAGTTCTGATTATTGATGAAATTTCCATGCTGCATGCCAAGCAGCTGAATCTGGTCAATCAGGTGCTGAAATATTTTAAGGACAGTGATGAAGCCTTTGGCGGTATTCAGGTAATTGTGGCCGGGGATTTTTTCCAGTTGCCGCCAGTCGGTAAGAATGACGAGCGTAATCGCGATAAATTCTGCTTTATGTCGGAAGCCTGGGTAGAAGCCAAGTTTCGGGTCTGTTATCTGACCGAGCAGCATCGTCAGGGCAATGATTATCTGAATGACATCCTGAATGCGATCCGTGCGCAGGCGATTAGCCATGAACATCGCACGGCTTTACAGGCAACCCGACATCAAGAAATCGGCGATACCTATACGCGTCTGTATACCCATAATATGGATGTGGATAGTCTTAACTTTAAACATCTGAATGAAATTGACAATGATCCGCGCCAGTTTGATGCCCAGTGTGATGGCAATGAAAAGCTGATTGAAACTTTAAAATCTTCAGTACGTGCACCAGAAGCCTTAACCTTGAAAAAGCATGCCAAAGTCATGTTTGTAAAAAATAACTTTGATATGGGCTATATCAACGGCAGTCTGGGTGAAGTGATCAGTTTTGAAGAAGACGATGAATATGGTGTGCTGCCCAAAGTAAAACTGACCGATGGCACGACCTTGGTGGTGGAGCCGGAAACCTGGTCGGTAGACAATGAAGCTGGTAAGACTATTGCCAGTTTCCAGCAAATTCCTTTACGCTTGGCCTGGGCGATTACCATTCATAAATCTCAAGGGATGACCTTGGAAGCAGCAGAAATTGATCTGAGTCATACTTTCGAGAAAGGTCAAGGTTATGTGGCGTTGTCACGGTTGAAAAGCTTAAATGGCTTACGTTTAAAAGGCTTTAATGAACAGGCTTTGGAACTTGACAGTTTAGCGATTAAAGCTGATCGCCGTTTTCAGGAACTTTCTGCTGAAGCCGAAGCGAATTTTGAAAATGTCGATTTGACTGCGCAGCATAAAGCCTTTATCCGTCACTGCGGTGGCACATTGAATGAAGCAGAAATCCAGCGCAATGAAAAGAAAATTTCCAAGAGTGGCACGAAGCAGAGTTATGCCACTGCCACACTGGATGAAACCCGAGCACTGTTTGAAGAAGGCTATGAAGTTGCGGATATCGCGACTGAACGTGGTCTGACGCCAGCGACAATCATTAATCATCTAGGCCGTTTACACAAAGAGCAGGGACTGGATATTTCGGTGGCTCATCCGGGTGAGGAAGTGGTGGAGCAGGTGCGTAAAATTTATAAACGCTTAACCAAACGTCAAAGTGCTGAGCATTTTAATGATGATGGCTCGATTAAGTTGCGCCCGATTGTAGAACTTACCACGCCTAAAATGGCCTATGACCAAGTCCGTCTGGCACTGTTATTTGTAGAGTAATCCCCGAAATGATCCTTCAGAACTTTTAAGATGCATAGTTTATTCGTATACGGCACGCTTCGTCCGCAGCAACCCAATGCCCATGTCATGGAGCGGATTGGGGGAAGCTGGAAAGCCGCTTATATCCGTGGGCATTTGCAACAGCGTGGCTGGGGGGCTGAATTTGGTAGCCCGGGCATTCAGCTCAGTGATTCGGGCGAGACTGTTCAGGGTTATGTATTTATATCTGACCATCTTCCCCAATATTGGGAAGAGCTGGATGCGTTTGAAGGTGATGAATATCAACGGATTCCGGTTAAAGTATATTTGGAAAATGGCGAGATGATAGAAAGTTTGGTTTATGCCTTAAAAGATTAGGCTTGGATTTGTCATGCAGTAAATTTCAAATTTTTATCAGGTCACAGCTTGTTAAAGATCATTCTATTTTTTTGTATCGCTTTTATTTTAGCTTGGAAAGCTTACAACCAAGATGAATCTTCCGTTGATCTGATGACATATCCTGAGCAAGCTTGAAACACTGCTTTAAAGCTTGGTGCAAGGTAATCAATAGATGACCTGCATATTATAGGTCATGTGATGTATTTTTGAGAAATCTTTGCATACTGGTGATGCGTGCTGATGATTTGAATCTATTGCGTACCAATCAATAAGGATAAAATCCCGGCTGCAATCAGCGGCCCAACAGGTACGCCGCGTAACACCGCCACACCTGCTACAGTACCAATCAATAAGCCCGCGACAATATCCGGTTGATTCGACATCAGTTTCACACCGCGGCCACCGAGCCAAGCCACAAAAACACCAATGGCAATGGCCAGTAAAGATTTCCAGCTGAGAAATGACTTGAGAATACTTTCTCCGGCAATTTTGCCACTCGCAATCGGTGCCAATACCCCGATGGTTAAAATAATAATTCCAATATTCAAACCATGTTGTTGTACATAAGGCAACAGGTCGTGTAGCGGGGTAATTTTAAGAACAATCAGTACCGCTGCAGCGATGGTGACAGCACTATTGTGACTGAATATACCACAGGCCAGTAATACCAAAAGAACCATCAAATTTAAATCGAGTTGTGACATGGGCGGGAGAGGAAACATGGAAAATGCCACCATTGTAGAGCGTTTCAGCTGGTGATACGAAGAAAATAAGCGAAGCAATCAATTTAGGTGTGTTTCAGGATAGAATGCACAACTCTTCACGCGATACAGGTTTAAGCAGATGCTATTGGAAAAAATGTTGCAGTCACAAGGTTTCGGTTCCCGCAAGCATTGTCAGCAATTGATTAAAAATGGTGCTGTTTCTATCCAGAATGAAGTGATTGATCATCCTAAACATAAACTGGATTTGAATGATTTAGACTTCGAGGTCTATGGCAAGGCCCATCGCTATCGAGAGAAAGTCTATATCGCTTTAAACAAACCGCAGGACTATGAGTGTTCGCATCAGGCCACGCATCATTTTAGTGTGTTTGATCTGTTTGATGAGATGCTGCTGAATCGTGGCATTCAATGCGTGGGTCGTCTGGATCAGGACACCACCGGACTGTTATTGTTGACTGATGATGGCCAGTTTCTGCAAGCGTTAACACATCCGAAAAAACATGTGGCCAAAGTTTATCAAATGCAAACGGCAGATCCAGTCACTGATGCTCAGCTACAGCAACTGGAACAAGGCGTTGAGCTACGCAATGAAAAAGGTATTTTTGCAGCCACTGAAGTGATACGTCTGTCTGAAAGCCGTCTGCAAATGAGCATTCATCAAGGGGTATATCATCAGGTGAAACGCATGCTGGCAGCCGTCGGAAATAAAGTCGAGCAATTGCATCGTGCTCAAATTGGTGCTTTGGCTCTGCCTGAGCTGGCTGAAGGAGAATGGATCTATTTAAATGCAGAACAGGTGGCTTTGGCAAAATTCCGTTCAGAAGAATAATTGAGTTATTCTTCTCAAGTTTATTTGAACGATCAGATTTTATCTCAGGAAACAATGATAGGTCTGAAACTCATTATCCTTAATAAATCCCATAGATTCATACAATTCATGCGATTGGTAATTGTTCTTTTGGGTTTCCAGGCTAATTCTTAAGGCCTGTTCATGTTTGGCAAATAAAATTGCGGTATCAATCAGTTGTCTGGCTGCACCCTGACGCCGAAATATCGGGGTGATATAGACATCATCCAGAATATAATAGGTCGAGCAGGCCACCGAAGAAAAACCCAGATACAGGATAATAAAGCCGGTAAAAGTATCATCTTTGGTATTAATGAAAATGACGGTCTGTCCATCTTCAAAACGTTGTTTTAAAAATTGGTAGGAGAGTTCGGGGTTAGAGGAGGTGCCATAAAATTGTCGATATTCATCGAATAATATCGCAAGCTGATTCAGGTCTGCTGATTGAGCGCGTCGTACGAGCATTGCATCCTCCATGCTAATTTTTTATTCATTATCAGCATCAAGCATAGCGAAGTTTGTCAGTGGCCGGCTTTAGAAATTGTTCGGAAATGCAACAATGTTAAATTTTGTCGCTTTCACCTAAAATGGCATTCAGTTCTTCAAATAAATCCAGATGATCATCATCGAGCTGGATTTCCTGATCATCCAGAGAATTGAGTGTTGAATTTGGCAAGCTGCTTTGCCCATTCTGGATCTCATTTTGCTTCAGTTTGCGCAGTCGGATCAGTTGTTCCAGATTAATATTCTGGTTTTCAATCGAGAAGGGGATCGATTTGGTAATCACCACCTGTTTGAAAAAAAGACGCACGGCCTGAGCTGGCGTAATCCCCAATTGCTTAAATACCGCAAAGGCTTGTTTCTTCTCTTGCGAGTCCAAGCGAATTTGATAAACTTCAGTTTTTCTCATAATATTTTTAAAGCTTTAAATTACTTAACTTTTCGCCTTTATTCTAATCAATTACGTTTGAAATTCAATCTTAAAGCGACCGATTTTAGAAAATAATCTGTAATGACAAGCGATTTACAGTGTCAATTCAAGTTGCGAGCTGAAATTCATGCTTTTCTGCGTGATCGGATCGATGAATTGAATATGTTTGGCCAATAAACTTAAAGGGGCAGAAAAATCATCTTCCGCCTTGTGTGCTACCTGTGGATAAAAGGGATCGTGCTGAATCGGAATACCCAGATGATTCAAGTGCACGCGTAATTGGTGCTGTTTGCCAGTGTGTGGTTTCAGTTCATATTTGGCCCATTCTTTATTATGTTCTAACAGCTGGATTGCCGTTTCGCTATTGGCTTCGCCGTTGACCACCTGCATGGTATAGAAGGGCTGACCTTTTTCCATTCTTAATCGTGTGATCAATGGAAATTCTAAATCAGCCTTGTATGCTGCAATCGCATGGTAGGTCTTCTGCACTTGCCGTGTGGCAAACATCTGTTGATACAGGCCACGAGATTCTACATATTTTGAAATGAGAACCACGCCGGCCGTTTCACGGTCTAGCCGGTGAATCGGTGTTAAATGTTCATTGCCTGTTTGTTTTTTGAGACGAACCAGCAAGGTTTCCTGTACATACTGACCGGTCGGACTCATGGTCAAAAAGTGCGGTTTATCGATCACCATGAAATGCTCATTTTCAAATAAAATCTGATGTTGAAAAGGAACATGCACTTCATGTGCCAAAAATCGATAATAAAAACAATGACTATTGGCCTGAAATGGACTTTCTGTGCTTAATTGATGGCCCTGCGCATCATAGACCAGACCTTTGGCGAAACGGGCTTGCCATTCATCTGCTGCGATATGCGCAAATTGCGTGCATAAATAAGCAAAAACTGTCGGGGGTGCATCTAGACTATCCTGCAAGAACACTTTACTGGCACTGACCCCATTTAACATGGGCGGATTAAACTCAACAGTCGGATGCATGGCAGGCAGATCAACCTCTCAGAAACAGAAATGGTGAAAAAATACAGTTTCTCACACAGGTGAATAGGCTTTTAAAGCGTGGCGATGCTATCATATTTATTCTTTTGCATCATGTCGTGAGTAATATGCCTTATTCATTTAATGTCACTTTAAATCATGAAGACGATACCCAGAAACTGGCCAAGGTTCTGGCCGAAAATTTCCCTGCGGGAGTCGTATATCTGATCGGTGATTTGGGGGCAGGAAAAACGACCTTAACGCGCTATTATTTGCAACAGCTGGGTCATCAAGGTTCGGTGAAAAGTCCGACTTATACGCTGGTCGAACCGTATCAGATCAATGGGCAGGATATTTTTCACTTTGACCTGTACCGTCTGAATGACCCCTATGAACTCGAATTGATGGGAATCCGGGATTATCTGGAAACTCCGAATGCGCTATTTTTATTTGAATGGCCCTCCAAAGGTGGCGATGAAATTCCGCAAGCTGACCTGATTATTGAAATTTTAAAATCTGAAGATGAACTGACCCGTACTGCAAGCCTGATTTCCTCTAATCTTGCTTTGCGAGAGGCTTTGGAGCGTCAATTTTCACATGTCGAATGATTTAAGCCTACGCCGTATCCGTGCCCTTGATCCTGCGCTGGCCAACCAGATTGCTGCAGGTGAGGTGATTGAACGTCCGGCATCCGTGGTCAAGGAATTACTGGAAAACTCGATTGATGCGGGTGCGACCGAGCTGATCATCCGGGTGGAACAGGGTGGCAGTACCTTAATTGAAATTATGGATAACGGCCGTGGTATTCATGCTGAAGATCTGGCATTGGCCGTCATGCGTCATGCCACCAGCAAGATCCAGAGCGCTGATGAACTGTATGCGATCAGCAGTTTAGGCTTTCGTGGAGAAGCGCTGGCATCGATTGCAGCAGTCTCACGCCTGACCATGATCAGCAGTCAAAATGAGGATGGCATTGGTTATCAGGTAGAGGTAAACGGTACGGCTTTTGATCATCAGCAGATTCAAGCGGTCGCGGCTTCGAAAGGGACGCATATCCGGGTTCAGGATTTATTTTTTAATGTGCCTGCGCGGCGTAAATTCTTAAAGAAACCGGGCACTGAATTTGGCCACATTGAAGAAATTGTACGCCGTATGGCACTGACGCATTTTGATATCCGGTTTGTGCTGGAACATAATGAAAGCATCAAGCTGAATTTACCCGTGGCGGACAGCGGTGCTTTACGTTTCCAGCGGGTACAGCAGTTATTGGGTCGTCAGTTCACTGAAAATGCTTATTGGATCGATGCTGACAGTATAAACATGCGTTTATCAGGCTGGCTTGGTCATCCCTCAGATGCGCGTGCACAGGCCGACTTGCAATATGTCTATGTCAATGGCCGGATTGTCAAAGACAAAACCATTTCTCATGCCTTGCGGATGGCTTATGATGGCATTTTGCATGGCCATCAACATGCGGCTTATTTGCTGTTTTTAGAAGTTGATCCTGAAAATGTTGATGTCAATGTCCATCCCACTAAGCATGAAATTCGCTTTCTGAATCAGCGTGAAGTACATGAGTTTGTACGGCATTATGCCAAAGAAACTCTGGCACAATTCCAGACGGCAACTGCTGATTTAGCAACTGCGATGAAAGTTGATGATGAACCTGTTGCACTTGTACCGCAACCGCGTTATCAGGAACAGTTTAGCCTGCACCAGACTGCGCATGCGCAGCAGCAATTATCCTCTAACCTACCTGTAGCTGCTAAAGATGAAAATGAGGCATCGGATGTCCTGACCGACTTTGAATCTTCGCGGCCGCAAACGGTACATTATGCGCGAGACTATAATGCGTCTTATGCAGGCTCGCAGCAGCTGAATAATGCCCTGCAAAGCTATCTGGCACCGCTGCGTGATCAAGCGTCTGCCTATGAGCCACAAGTTGCAGAGCAAGCCTTGCAAAGTCATATACAGGCCAAAGTCGATGAACATCCACTCGGGATTGCGATTGCCCAGTTACATGGGATTTATATTCTGGCACAAAATACCGAAGGGCTGATCATTGTGGATATGCATGCAGCACATGAGCGGATTGTCTTGCAGCAAATGAAATCGGCTTGGGATAAACCTGAATTCTGGACATCACAGCAATTGCTGATTCCCAAAGTGGTCAACATCACTCGAATGCAGGCGATGCGGGTCGAAGAACTCAAAGAGCAGTTAATGCGTTTGGGGCTTGAAATTGACCAGTATGGTGATGAACAGGTGATTGTGCGTGGCGTACCTGCCATTTTGCACAAAGCAGATTTTGATGCACTGATTCCCGAGCTGTTAAATGATCTGGATCCGAATGATCAGGTACAGGGTCTATTGCAGAAACGTGACCAGATTCTGGCAGGTATGGCCTGTCATGGTGCAGTACGTGCGCATCGCATTTTAAGCCTGTCTGAAATGAATGCTTTACTGCGTCAGATGGAACACACTGAATTTGCCAGTCAATGTAATCATGGCCGTCCGACTTGGCGCGCTTTTCCATTGAATAAACTAGACAAACTTTTTGCTCGAGGAGAGTAGTTTTACATGTCCAATCAATTGCCGGTCATCAATTTAATGGGGCCAACTGCAAGTGGCAAAACCGCTTTGGCATGTGAACTGTATGAGCAGGGAAAATTCGAGCTGATTTCAGTCGATTCTGCGCTGGTTTATCGGGAAATGGATATTGGAACAGCCAAGCCTTCTAAAGAGGAACTGGCGCGCTATCCGCACCATCTGATCGATATTATCAGTCCGCTTGAAGTCTATTCTGCGGCAAACTTTGTTGAAGATGCTTGCCGGTTAATTGATGATATTCATGCACGTGGTAAAACACCGATATTGGTGGGCGGAACCATGCTGTATTTTAAAGCCTTACTTGAGGGGTTGTCAGATAATCTGCCCAGTGCCGACTATACGATTCGTGCTGAAATTGAAGCCAAAGGCGAGCGAGAAGGTTGGGAGACTGTTTATGCAGAATTAAGTGCCGTAGATCCCGTTGCTGCGGAGAAATTCAAGGTTAGTGACAAGCAGCGTATTATTCGTGCCTTAGAAGTGTTTAAACTGACCGGTGAGCCGATTACAAAACTACAGGCAGAGCAACCTAAAAATTTACCATATCGTTACAGTTTTTATAACTATGCACTTATGCCAGATCGGTTAGAATTACACGGGCGTATTGAACAACGTCTGCAAATGATGTGGAAAAACGGTTTTTTAAATGAAGTTGTTAGTTTAATTGAAAAATACGATTTTAATGAAAATCTACCTTCTATGCGTTCGGTAGGTTACCGTCAAGCTATAGAATTCTTAAAAAATGCTGACAAAACCAAGGAGAAGCAACAGGAAATGGAGGATAAAGCTTTATTTGCGACACGACAACTTGCAAAACGTCAATATACGTGGCTGAGGTCTTTGCAAGAAAAGCATAAATTTACAACATATTTTACGCTACAGCAGGCTCAACAAGACTTGCGAAACTGTCACGGATAAAGCAAAATTTAGGGACTATCTTTTTTATAATTTTTAATTGAAAAATAGAGATAGTTTTTGCGCTGATTTTTAATTTTTTTTTTGGAGTTATAACATGTCTAAAGGTCAAACTTTACAAGATCCATTCTTGAATTCTCTCCGTAAGGAACGTATCCCAGTATCTATCTTCCTGGTAAACGGTATTAAATTACAAGGTCATATCGAGTCTTTCGACCAATACGTGGTTTTATTAAAAAATACAGTAAGCCAAATGGTTTATAAGCATGCAATTTCAACTGTAGTGCCTGCACGTAATCCTCGTCCTGCTGGTGCGCCTGCTGGTCCACAAGGTGCTGGCTTTGGCGGTCAAGGTGCTACTGGTGGTTTCGGTGGCGGTCAAGGTGCTGGCTTTGGTGGTCAAGGTGGCTTCGGTGGCGGTCAAGGTGCTGGCTTTGGTGGTCAAGGTGGCTTCGGTGGCGGTCAAGGCGCTGGCTTTGGTGGTCAAGGTGGCGGCTTTGGTGGTCAAGGCGGCTTCGGTGGCGGTCAAGGTGCTGGCTTCGGTGGTCAAGGTGGCTTTGGTGGTCAAGGCGCTGGCTTTGACAACGATACTAAATTTGAAGATACTCAAGACGACGAAAATAATCGTTAATCGAGTCTGAAAATTAAAAAAACCTCTCATCGAGAGGTTTTTTTATGCCTGTAAGTTTTGCATGGATAAAAATTAAAAAGCCAGCAATCTAGCGCTGGCTTTTTAAAATGGATCTGGGCTTAACGATTACGTTTAGGATCCAGTTGTGGATCTTTGATTTCTACATAGGCATTGCTGCGTGTTTCACGTAACCAGCTGTCCAGCTCGGCATCAAACTGTCGTTCACCAAGTAATTGACGGGCCATACGTTCTTGATATTCCTCTGTCATATCCTGTTGACGTGTTTCGCTGACTTGCAGGATATGCCAGCCAAACTGGGATTGAAACGGTTTACTGAACTGACCCACTGGGGTGCTTTTCATCTGTTGTTCAAATTCAGGCACCATTACCCCAGGGCTTACCCAGCCAAGACTGCCACCATCACGTGCTGAACCGGTATCATTGGAGAAAGTTGAAGCTAAAACAGTAAAATCTTCGCCTTGTTGCAGGCGGCTATATAAACTGTCAATCATCTGTTTGGCATTTTCCGGACTGACTACTTCAGAGGGTTGAATCAGGATGTGACGGGTCAAGTATTGAGGAACCAGGGCTTTTTGTTCGCCACCTTTACGTTCTAGTAGCTTGAGTACATGTACCCCATCAGCAACCGGAATGAGTTCAGAGGTTTGATCTGGCTGTAGGGTCGTGACACGTGCAGCCAGTTCTGCCGGAATTTCTGACAGGCTTCTCACGCCCATGTCAGCAGCTTCGACTTTAATGCCGCCAGTGCTGTATTTTTTGCTGATTGCCTGAATATCATTGCTGTTATTCAGCTCTTGCTTTACCTGTGTAGCAATCTGTTCCGCATTTTCGCCGCTTACACGTAAATGCAGCACATGTACCTGACTGCCGAGTAAAGCCTGACCTTGCGGGGTATTTAGGAAGTTTTTAACATCCTGGTCTGTGATTTGAATCCGTGAAGTCACGACTTGTTGACGTAAACGATTCAGCGCTAAATCTTCCGCAATACGGTTGCGTAAAGAAGCATAGGTATTGGGCGCCATGGCATCCAGTTTTTGCTGGAAAGCTTCCAGACTGGTTGAGCCCGAATCGCGTGCAACTTTCAGTACTGCATCATTCAGGGATTTTTCATCGGGACGAATATTGTAGCGTTTAACTTGTTCAAGTTGTGCTTGACGAATAATGAGCTGCTCTAAGGCTTGTTGCTCAAGAAATTGTTGGGGTGGAACTGTCTGATTTTGCTTTTGCAGCTGATGAGAAATCTCGGCCACACCTTGAGCCAGATCACTACGCAGAATGATACTATTGTCGACCACAGCTACAACTTCATCTTTAGGTTGGGCAACAGCAAACGTCGTCATCGCTGAAGAAAGGCATAGCGCAAGTGCAGTCGCTTTAAAAATTTGTTTTAACTGTTTTGTCTTCATTAACGTTCTGTCCAAGTTTGATTGATATTGTTAAAACCTAGAATGCGATTTTCTAGTAATGAGGTGAGTTTGCTGCTTAACCCACCTAAGCCTTTCAGGCTGACCTCGGCCATAATGGCGCGTTTGGCTTTGACGTTTGAATCATTAACGTTGTCTAAGTCATTGTAATATGAACGACCATATACAGAAACTCCCCAACAGCATGACTCATAGTTCACGCCAAGTAAATATTCTCGTGCGACACTATTGTCGAGGTCAAACTGCGCATGTCCCACCAGACGCCAGTTGTTGGCAATCGGCTGGATAAATGAACCCACTACATGATCATAGCTCTTCTGACGGTTCGGAATGTCTTTACGATAGAAATAGCCGACGTTGTATAGATTGCCTTGCTCACCGGTATAATAAACCTGCAGATCGCGCTCAGCATTTTGGCCATTCGACATCCAGCTTGAGTTCAGATTAATGTGAACATTATTTGATAGCTGACTGGTGAGCTGAATGACAGGCCCTGTATGGCTTTCACGGTCAAATTTGTCTGCATCCTGTTCCAGTGTGACACGGCGATCTTCAAAGAAGAAACTTTGACCGACACTCGCGCGTAGGCGTTCCAGACCTTCTTCATTAAACAGGCTATAACTCAGGCCTAAAGAGGCAAAGTTATTGTCTTCCAAGCGGTCGTTGCCATAGAAGCGACGCGCACTGAAAAGCTGATCATAATTAATCGAAGCAACGACTGAATCAAAGTTAGGTTGATTCTGCTGGTTTTCATAAGGTGAATAGGCATAGAACAGACGAGGCGTTAAGGTCTGTAAATAGGTGCCTTCTTTTTCGAAAATTAAGCCGGTGTCCAGCGTGAATTGTGGCACCACAATGGACTGGCTTTCACTAGAACCACCACGGTCTCGGGTTTTCTCATCATAGAAGGTATTGATGTTGCGTACAGATGCTTCCGGAATAAAAAACGACCACGGGTTATAGTGATTATAACGCACCGAAAAGTCGTTATAGATGCGGGTGCCGCTTGGCTGGTAAACCTGCTCGTCATTTAGATCAATATCTGTAAAGTTTTTCAGGTCTTTCTGGAAATAAGCGGTATCGTTATTAAACTCAAACTGTAATCCGAGCGGATTGCCGGTTTTATAATTGACTAAAAGTTGTGGCAAGCGTGCATAAGGACGGTCTTCATCCAGTACAGTTGGATCGAGGGTCTGAAAATCTTCAACTTTGAATTGAGCCTTTAAGCCGGGAATGCCATTTTTATAATTAACTTCCCAGGCGCGGCGCAGGTTTAAGTCAGTTTTTGAGTTCGGGTTATTGTCCAGGTCGGCAAAGTAATCTTTGTCTGAGGCATAATTATATTCCAGATTGGTCGAAAACTGATCGTTGATCTGCCAATTATGCAAGTAATGTAAGCTTTTACGATCCTCATTATCATAACTTTCATCCGAAGGTAGATAGCCACCCCAGATGCGACCTTCACCATAATTTTCTGTCAGATAACGGAACTCGCCATCTAGCATGGCACCACGATCACCAATATAGCGCGGCGTGAGGGTAGCATCATACTGTGGGGCCAAATTCAGATAAACAGGAACACCGAGTTCAAGTCCGCCATCATTGGTAAAACCAAAAGTTGGCGTTAGAATGCCGGTAGTACGGCGGTCATCAATCGGGAAGTTGAAATAAGGGATTGCCAATACCGGAACGTCTTTGACATACAGTTTGGTATTGCGGGTTTCACCACGTCCGGTTTCCTGATTCAGCTTGATCTTTTCTGCCTGTATTTTCCAGGTCGGCTTTTGCTCAGGCGGGCAGGTAGAGTAAGTGGCATTTTCCAGTTCTATGGTATCAGTCGATGTTTTGGCAATCTTTTCTGCACGACCGTGGGCATGTTGCTGCTCTGCAATATAGAAACTGTTGTTTAAATCGCCCTGTTGGGTTTTTAAATTATAGTTAATATCATCACTTTGTGAGATCAGACCGCCTTGTGCTAACTGTACCTGACCTGCTGCTTTGGCATAGGTCTGGGTCTGATCAATGGTCACTCGTTCGGCACGGATTTGACGACCTTGCTGATCAATAACCACATTGCCTTCCAGATAGGAGTCGCCTGCCGGATCGTAGTGTCCATAATCGGCGGTAATGGTCGAGGTGGCTTGGTCTGGCGCAATAGTCGCTGCATCTGGAGCGATCGGGGTGACCCAGGCACCTTCACAATAAGCCGAACTTAAATACTGTCCCTGACGTTGCTGCGCTTCAGCCGAGGATTTATCGACATAGTATTGTGAAAAGAAGGCTTCACCTGGATAGGTCTCATTAATGCGCTGTTTGAGTTGTTCTGCATTTACATCGGATGAGACAGTTGATGCAGCATAGCTTGAGGCTGAGCTGCCACATAAAAGGGTTAAGATCGCAGTCGCTAGAGGGTTGATTTTAAAGTGATGCTTCATTTGTCTCATTAACCAATCATGCTTTTATCGCAATTAATTATTGTCGCATCATAGAGAAAAAGTTGATAAGTAGCTACACTTAGCACTTTAAAAACTCAGCCTGTATTAGAATTAATTGCAAATGAATACACAACGCGAACAATTGATACAATCTTGGATTGCCTCTGTACTCGGTTCAGATCAATTTGAAACTCATTTTTTAGCAGGTGATGCCAGCTTCCGTCGTTATGCACGAATCAAACTGAATAATAAAACATTTATGCTGATGGATGCACCACCAGAAAAAGAAGATTGTGTGCCTTTTGTGACGATTGATGAATTTTTTGATGCGCATGGCGTGCGTGTTCCGCATATTGTCGCCAAAGATCTGGAAAATGGTTTTTTGCTGCTCGAAGATTTTGGCGATGTCCTGCTTTCCAATCTGCTGAATGAAGAGACGGTGGATGCTTATTATGAGCAAAGCTTTAAGCAGCTGATTCAACTGCAATCAATTACTGGAGAAGGACATTTTCCGGAATACTCTTATGAAAAACTGATCTCGGAAATGCAGCTGCTGACTGACTGGATGTTGCCAGCCTTAAAGATCCAGCCGACTGAATCAGAAAGTGCCTTGATCAAACGTAGCTTTGCGATTCTGGCCAATGCAGCGCTGGCGCAGCCACAAGTGATTGTGCATCGTGATTTTCATAGCCGTAATCTGATGAAAATTGACAATGAAACCGAACTCGGTGTGATTGATTTTCAGGATGCGGTGATTGGTGCGGATACCTACGATCTGATCTCGATTACCCGTGATGCTTATGTGCAATGGAATGCTGATCGTGTCTATCGCTGGTTTGAAGCCTTTTATAATTTATTGCCAGCCTCAGCCAAAGAAGACCGTGATTTTGAGCAGTTCAAGAAAGATGCCGATATGATGGCGATTCAACGTCATATCAAAATTCTGGGTATTTTTGTGCGTCTGTTTGAACGTGATGGTAAGTCCGGTTATTTAAAAGATTTACCACGGGTGATGTGGTATTTATTAGAAGAATCTAAACCTTATCCAGAATTGCAGCCTTTTATGCAGTTTATGCATGAAAAAGTGATGCCGGCTTTTGAAGCAAAATATGGTTCATATGAGGTGGCTGCCTAAATGAAAGCGATGATTTTAGCCGCAGGCCTCGGTAATCGTATGCGGCCTTTAACGCTGCATACCCCAAAGCCTTTGCTTGAAGTCAGTGGCAAGCCGCTGATTGTCTGGCATATCGAGAAACTGGCTGCGATTGGCGTGACTGAAATCGTGATCAATACTGCATGGCTCGGTGAAAAACTGGCACAAGCCCTGGGTGATGGCTCACAGTTTGGTGTCAAGATTCTGTGGTCACATGAAGGTGAAGGTCTGGAAACGGCAGGCGGGATCATTCATGCCTTGCCGCTTTTGGGTAATCAGCCTTTTATCCTATTAAATGGTGATGTCTGGACCACAATGGATTTTGCACCTTTATTAGATGTTGATCTGAACGATAATTTGGCACATCTGGTCTTGGTCGAAAATCCGCAGCAACATCCAGAGGGTGATTTCACCCTTGCAGAAGGGAAGGCTTATACCTTCGATCAACAGGTCGAGGGTGAAAACCTGACTTTTAGCGGTGTATCCGTCATCAGTCCAAAAATGTTTGAAGGCTTAGAGGCTGGAAAGCGTCCTTTGGCACCTTTATTAAAGGCAGCGATGCTGAATCATCAAGTGGTTGCCTCTAAACTGGCAGGTATTTGGGTAGATGTCGGTACGCCTGAACGTTTAATGGCACTGGATTTGGCAATCCGTGAAGCTAAGTCTGTTTAAGTGAATATTCACTAAGCACTGCCTACTATGACAAGATATAGAAAACGGTATACTTCCACCTAACTTTTTCGAGCGTAGATTGTTTATGCACATGTTTTTTCAAGAACTAAAGCAGGGTAGCCAGGCTTTGGGTTTAGAGCTATCTGAAGAAGCTTTGAATTTATTACTCAAGTATCAGGACGCTTTGGTGCTGTGGAACAAAGCATATAATTTAACTGCGATCCGTGATCCGAAAGAAATGCTGGTCAAGCATCTGCTGGACAGTCTCAGCATTCTAAAAGATCTGCCAGCGGGTCGTCTGCTCGATATCGGTACGGGTGGCGGTATGCCAGGTATGATCATTGCTTTATGTCAGCCTGAGCGTGAATGTGTATTACTCGATTCAAATGGTAAAAAAATTCGTTTCCTGAAGCAGTTTATTGCCGATCTGAAACTTAAAAATGTCATTGCGGTGCAAACGCGTGTAGAAAATGAAGACAGCATTAACGAGCTGGGTCAATTTGATGTGATTACCAGTCGTGCATTTGCATCTCTGACTGACTTTGTGGATGCCTCTAAACCGTATATGCATGAACAGACCATTATTGCCTCGATGAAAGGCTTAATTCCTGAAGATGAAGTCGCTGCTTTAAAAAATGAATTTAGTTGTGAGATTATTGAACTTAAAGTTCCGCGCTTAGACGAACAGCGTCATTTACTGCTATTAAAACGTATTTAAGAATTTTAAAGGGATTGGGGGCAACATGGCACAAATTATTGCGATTGCAAACCAAAAAGGTGGTGTTGGTAAAACCACAACCGCAGTAAATTTGGCAGCATCTTTAGCTGTGTTAAAAAAGCGCGTTTTGCTGGTCGATATGGATTCGCAAGGCAATGCGACCATGGGGTCGGGCATTCAAAAGAATGACTTGCTCTATTCGGTCACCGATGTATTGCTGGGTGAAGTGCCGATTGAAACGGCGATCGCCAAGGCAGAAGTCGGTTATAAGGTTCTGGGTGCCAACCGTGATCTGGCTGGGGTTGAGCTGGCAATTGCAGATCAAGAAGGACGTGAATTCATCCTGCGTGATGCATTGCAAGAAGTCGAAAAGTCATTTGATTATATTATTGTCGATTGTGCGCCAAGTCTGAGCCTGATTACAGTGAATGCTTTGGCAGCGGTTGATGGGGTGCTGATTCCGATGCAGTGTGAATATTATGCACTGGAAGGTCTGGCTGATTTGACCCAAACCATTGACCGGATTCAGCAGGCATTAAATCCGAACCTGCAAATAGTCGGTGTATTACGTACCATGTATGATGCGCGTAATGCCTTGACCCGTGATGTCTCTGAAGAATTAGAACAATATTTCGGTAAAAAGCTGTATGACACCGTGATTCCACGCAATATTCGTCTGGCTGAAGCACCAGCACACGGTTTGCCGGTGATTTATTTTGAAAAAAGCTCAAAGGGTGCAGTTGCTTACTTAAATCTGGCAGCTGAAGTATTAAAGAAAAGCAAAGTGAAAAAAGGAAGTAAAGCATGACCGTCAAGAAACGTGGACTCGCTAAAGGTCGTGGCTTGGATGCCTTGCTAGGCTCAATTCAAAAAGAAAAATTACAGATGGAAGCCCAAGGTCTTGATCATGGTCAGCTCAAACAGATTGATGTGAACCTGCTCAAGCGTGGTGAATACCAGCCGCGCCGTTATATCAACGAGCAAGACTTGCAAGAGCTGGCGGCATCGATTGAAAAACACGGCATTATGCAGCCGATTGTGATTCGTCCGGTCGATGACGAACGCTATCCTTATGAAATTATTGCCGGTGAACGTCGTTGGCGTGCAGCGCAGTTGGCAGGTCTGACTGAAATTCCTGCGATTGTGCGCGAACTTCAGGATCAGGTCGCGATTGCATTGGCTCTGATTGAAAACATCCAACGTCAGGATCTGAATCCGATTGATCAGGCCATGGCTCTGCAACGTTTCCATGAAGAATTTGGTTTAAGCCATCAGGAAATTGCAGACACAGTCGGCAAAGCACGTACTACGGTCAGTAACTTACTTCGCCTGCTCAGTCTGGCTGAAGAAGTGAAAGACTTTATGCAGCAAGGCCTGCTGGATATGGGGCATGCGCGTGCGATTCTAACGCTGAAGGCAAAAGACCAGCTCAAAGTCGCTGATATCGTGATTGAAAAAAGCTTGTCTGTTCGTCAAACCGAGCAGTTAGTCCGTGATTTTAATGCACCTAAACAAGAAAAAGTAAAACAAGCGCTTGCACCGGATATTCAGCAATTGACCCAGCGCCTTTCAGAGCGTTTCAGTGCTGATGTGAAAATTGACTATAACAAACAAGGTAAAGGAAAATTAGTCATTAGTTATCATTCTTTAGAAGAGCTGGATGGCATTCTTTCTATTTTAGAAGATGAATAATTTATATATTTTTTTTATTGGGGAATAAATTAGATGTGGGAATTGGTTAAAGCGGGTGGCTGGCTCATGCTGCCACTGGTCTTGTGTTCTATTTTTATGTTGGCGATTTCGATCGAGCGCCTGATTCGCCTGAAGAGGAAAGCGGTACTTCCGTCTACACTTCTGATGAGTCCAGTGCAAAATGCATCACAAGTCATGCAAAAAATTCAACAAAGTACAGAATTGAAGCACAGTACTTTAGGCCGGGTATTTGCAGCAGGCTATGCCAGCAAGCCGCAGGGCGAACAGTATGCCCGTGCACAAATGGAAGTGATGGCATCGCAGGAAATTGGTTATCTGGAAAAGAATATTAACTTTCTGGGAACCTTAAGTGCTGTGGCACCATTGCTGGGTTTGTTGGGGACTGTGCTTGGGATTATCGAATCTTTTCTGATGATCGATGTGGGGACTGGGAGTGATCCGGTATTGATGATGCCAGGTATTTCCAAGGCTTTGATTACCACAGCAGCCGGGATGCTGATCGCGATTCCGGCACTCTTTGCGCATCGTTATTTTCAGCGTCTGGTTCAAGAATACGTGGCAGAGCTTGAGCAGCAGGCGACTTTGTTTCATGCAGATCTTTTCTGTTCTAATGTTGCGGATCTAGATCAAGATATGCAAAAAGCCAGCTAGGAGGCGGATGATGAAATTCAAACGCAGCCAGGTCGAAGATGTGCATATCAATTTGACCCCGATGATTGATTGTTTGCTGTTTATTCTGGTCTTTTTACTGTTATCCACTACATTTAGCCAAATGAGCCGAATGAACTTGACCTTGCCGGACGCGCAGGGTGTTCCGCCTAAAAGTTATGATCAAAAAGTTGAAGTGATTGTGGATGCAAATGGCCACTATGCAGTGAATGGTCAATCCTTGGCTAGCAAAGAAGTGGCAGATTTAAATACTGCAATTAAACAGATTTCCAATGAGCGCCGTGATTTAATGTTTGTCATTGCCGCTGACGCGAAAGCCAGCCATCAGGATGTGATTCGTGTCATGGATGTCGCTGGACAGCTCGGCTTTGTCAATATTAATATCAGTACCAAAGTACCCACCCGAGGTTATTAGTGAAGCACGATTTTAAGGTCTATCTTCGCCTTTTAAGTTATTTAAAACCATTTTGGGGCATTGCATTGCTTGTCCTGCTCGGTTTTTCTATTAATGCGGCTACAGAAGTTTCTGTGGCTAAATTACTGGAATATATCATTGAGGCCATTCAAGACAAAGACCAGAGTTTCACTTCGCTTTTCCCGTTTTTAGTGGTTGTCCTGATGTTCTTTCGTGGGCTGGGATTATTCATGGGGGGTTATTTTACTGCGGTGATTTCCCGTAATCTGGTGTTCAATATCCGTCAGGAAGTTTTTGCAAAACTGCTGCGTTTACCGTCTCAGTATTATCTGGACAATACCAGCGGGCATATTACTGCCAAGATCATGTATAACGTGGAACAGCTGACCGCTGCCTCAACAGAAGCGTTAAGAACCCTGTTGCAACAAGGTTTGATTACGATTGCACTATTAGGTTATCTGTTATATAGCAACTGGCGTCTGACCATGTGTATCCTGATTTTTGCACCCGTCATTGGCTTTGTGATCAGTAAGGCGGCTAGACGGATGCGTAAATTGTCACAGCAAGTGCAAGATACCATGGGGGATGTCAACCATGTGGTTCAGGAAACGGTCAATGCCAACCTGATCGTCAAGGGTTTTGGCGGCCAAAGTTATGAGCAGGAACGCTTTAAACAGAACTCGCTGGAAAACTTGCGTCGTGGCTTGAAAATGGTCGCTGTGCAGCAGTTGAACAGTCCTGTGGTTCAGCTGATCATGTCTATTTCACTCAGTATTGTCATGTTTATTGCCTTGCGTCCACAGATCCTTGGCGATACCTCTGCCGGTGAATTTGTGGCTTATATTACGGCTGCGGGCATGTTGGCAAGACCAATTAAGGCTTTAACAGATATCAATGAAAAAATTCAACGGGGTATGGCCGCAGCGCATTCGGTATTTGAATTGCTGGATATGCCCGAAGAAAAAAATACCGGGACTTTAAGCGATAGCTTAAAAGGTAATATTCAGTTTAAAGATGTCAACCTGTTTTATGATGATGGTCATCATGCCATTCGTGATTTTAATTTAGAGGTAAAAGCTGGTGAAACGGTTGCTCTGGTTGGGCGTTCCGGTGCCGGTAAAAGCTCACTGGTGAATTTGCTGGTACGTTATCAGGATACAACGTCAGGTCAGCTTCTACTGGATCAGAAACCGATTGAAGACTTTGAGCTGACTGCCTTGCGTACCCAGATTGCGATGGTGAATCAGCAAGTGGTGCTGTTTAATCGGACTGTGCGGGAAAATATTGCCTATGGTCAGCTCGAAGGTGCGACTGATGAAGACATTATTGCAGCAGCAAAAGCCGCTTATGCACATGATTTTATTATGGCTCTGCCAAAAGGTTATGATACCCAGCTAGGTGCTCAAGGTTTAAATCTGTCTGGTGGTCAGCGTCAGCGCATCGCGATTGCACGTGCGATTTTGAAAAATGCCTCTATTCTGATTCTGGATGAAGCAACCAGTGCCCTGGATAATGAATCCGAATACTTTATTCAGCGTGCCTTTGATCAGGCTATGCAAGATCGTACAACCATTGTGATTGCACACCGTTTATCGACGATTGAAAATGCGGATCGTATTGTGGTCATGGATCAGGGGTGTATTGTCGAGCAAGGGACTCATGCAGAACTGATTGCATTGCATGGGGCTTATTATCAGCTGCATCAACGTAATTTTGAGGAACAATAAGTTATGGCATTGGCGCAAATCATTCAGGATGCTTGGAATGCACAGGCAAAGTGGCTGGTGGTGCTGCGTCCTTTGTCATGCTTGTATCGTTTAGGTTTTGTCAGCAATCGCTGGCTGTACCAGAAAGGGATCAAGACAAGCTATAGTGCTCCGGTTCCGGTCATGGTGATTGGCAATATCACTGTCGGTGGTAGTGGTAAAACCCCTTTGCTGATTCATCTGGTTGATTATTTAACTCAACAAGGTGTAAAAGTTGGGGTGATTAGTCGTGGTTATGGCGGCAAAGGTCCATTTCCGGCTTATGTGGATTTTAATACCTTGCCTGAGGTCGTCGGTGATGAGCCTGCCTTGATTGTACAGGCGACGGGCGTTCCGATGGCCGTAGGGCCAAACCGGCAAAAAAGTATTGAACTGTTACTGCAAAGACATCAGCTGGATCTGATTATTTGTGATGATGGTTTGCAGCACTGGGCTTTAAATCGTCAGATTGAATGGATTGTACTGGACAATAATCGCGGTCTGGGCAACCAAAAACTGCTTCCGGAAGGCTATCTGCGTGAATCGGTGACACGCTTGGAAACAGGAACGGTAATTGAGCATTCGGCAAGTCCAAGTTCTGAGCTGCATATGCATCTGGCTGCATCACAGCCTTATCTACTCAATCAAGACAACAATAAAATCTTCGATCCTCAATCGGCTTTTTATGCCGTGGTGGGAATCGGTTTTCCGCAGCGCTTTTATCAGACCCTGAAAAATCTGGGCATAGAACAATTCCAGTGTCATGAATTTCCCGATCATCATGATTATGACATTGAAGATCTACAGTTTGATGATGCCAATCCGATCATTACCACGGAAAAAGACGCAGTCAAGATTATGGCATTACTGAAACAATATCCCGACTTTAAGCAGGATATCTGGGTGGTGCCAGTCGATGCAGTATTATCGCCAGCCTGCTATACGGTCTTGCAGCAACAGTTACAACAATACGGTATTCAAATTTCTTAAGGCTTATTCAGTATGAAACACATTGTTATTCCTGCACGTTTTGCCAGTTCACGTTTGCCGGGTAAACCCTTGCTGGACATTCATGGTCGTCCCATGATTTTGCGTGTGGTGGATCAAGCCAAAAAAGTACAAGGTTTTGATGATTTGTGTGTGGCGACCGATGATCAGCGTATTGCTGAGGTTTGCCGTGCCGAAGGTGTTGATGTGGTGATTACTTCGGTGGATCATCCTTCTGGGACAGACCGCCTCAGTGAAGTGGCGCGGATTAAAGGCTGGGACAGTCACGATATTATTGTCAATGTGCAGGGTGATGAGCCTTTATTGCCGGCACAACTGGTGAAGCAGGTGGCACAACTTCTAGAAGATCAACCGGATTCTTCGATGTCGACGCTATGTGAGCCGATTCATCAACTAGACGAATTTAAGCGTGACAGCATTGTTAAAGTGGTGATGTCCAAACATAATCAAGCTTTGTATTTTAGCCGTGCCACCATTCCTTATGACCGTGATGGTGCGAAACTGGCTGAAGCAAAACTGCATAATCAGGCCTATCGTCATTTAGGTTTATATGCTTACCGGGTGAAACTGCTTCAAGAATATGTCACCTGGGAGATGGGGGTTCTGGAAAAACTGGAATCCCTAGAGCAATTGCGGGTACTGGAAAATGGTCACCGTATTGCGATTGCCGTGGCTGAAGCCAATTTGCCACCGGGTGTGGATACTCAAGAAGATCTGGATCGATTGAATCAAATGGATCTTTCTCATTTTGCTTAAGAAGAGTTGAATACATGCCTTTTGATGTCAATGCACAGATTTATCCATGGCAGCAACAGGTTTGGGAAACGCTGACCGGACGTTTTCCCAAGCTTGGGCATGGTTTATTGTTTTATGGCAAAAAAGGCTGTGGCAAGGAGGCATTTAGCCAGCAGTTTCTGGCTTGGGTCTTGTGTCTGAATCGGCAGTCTTCTGGTGCATGTGGCGAATGTGGCAGTTGCCAATGGCTCAAGGCTGATACGCATCCCAATTATGTGCATATCAGCACCGACGAAGACAATAAAAAACAGAATGCCAAAATCAAGATTGAAAAGATTCGTGATCTGTTGCCTTTTGTGCAGCAGACCGTCGATGGCTGGCGAGTGATTGTAATTGAACCTGCGGAAGCCTTAAATATCTCCTCTGCCAATGCATTATTGAAAACGCTAGAAGAACCCGGTGACAATACGGTCATTATTTTGCTGGCAGATCATTATTTAAAATTGCCTGCAACGATACGGAGTCGCTTGCAGCATTTTGCCTTAGACCGGATTTCTGCAGAACAATTTAGTGATTATGTTCAGGCACAGTTGCCGGATGCAGGTTCTAGCCAGCAACAGTTATTGATGAACCTGTCCAATCAGATGCCCTTACAAGCACTCGAGGTTGCACAAAGTGCCTGGCTGCCACTGCGTCAGGAATTCCTGCAAGACTGGCAAAAACTGGTGATGCAAAAAAATATGCCGCTTGCAATTGCGACCAAATGGAACAAAAGCCTGAGCTTTGGTGAATTTGCTCCCATGTTTGAATACTTGTTGTCCGATTTAATTTGTGTCAAGCTCAATCAAACGGTGAAAAACATTGATCTTGAGTTTAATGTGCTTGCCGAACAATATTCATTAGCAGCACTTTTTAAAATTTATGAAGATTTTCAGCGTTCCAAGCAATATCTCGAGCAGAATGTTCAAAGCAATCTGGTGATCGATGAGCTGTTTATCAAGCTGATGAATCTTTAATTAAGGGGAAATCACATGCAACCACGTATGGGCGGTATTATTCAGGCCAATATTCCTGATATTGAAACACTGTTTGCCAGCTATATGCCTTATGTATGGGGTGGTGGACTGTTTATTCCGTCCAAGCAGCCGGTCAAGCTGGGTGAAGAAGTTTTTGTATTGACCACTTTGCCTGAACAGACCCAGAAAATTCCTTTAACCGGTAAAGTGATCTGGGTCTCGCAAAAGCAGAATGGCATCAAGCCACAAGGCTTTGGCATCCAGTTAAGCGGTGAAAAGGGTGTTTATTTCAAAAATGAAGCAGATCGTCTGGTTGCAGGTCTTAAATCTGAAGGGCGTAAAAGTTACACTATGTAGTTCATTTAGCTGTGGTAGGAACGCATTGTGTTTGTAGATACCCATTGTCATTTAACGATGCTGGATTTAACGCCGTATAACGGTGATCTGGATCAGGCACTCGCACAGGCCCGTGAAGCGGGTGTATCCAGATTCATGAGTATCTCGGTCGATCTGGATGATCATATCGCGCTGGCGAAAATTGCCGCGCGTCACCCGGATGTCGGTTATACCGTCGGGGTACATCCTTGCGAAGATGCTGCAACTATGGCGCGTGCCACGACTGAATATCTGGTCGAGCTGGCACAACCAGAAAAAGTCTGGGCGCTCGGTGAAACCGGTCTGGATTATTATCACAGTACAGATTTTGTCGAAGAACAAAAAGCCTGCTTTGCCCGTCATATCCATGCTTCGCAAATCACTAAGAAACCGGTGGTGGTACATACCCGTGCTGCCAAGCATGATACCGTGGATATTATCCGTGCGGAAAAATCCACGCATGGCATCTTGCATTGCTTTACTGAAGATTGGGAAACTGCCAAAGCGGTTTTAGACTGCGGTTATTATGTCTCATTTTCCGGGATTATCTCGTTTAAAAATGCCCAGGATCTGCGTGATGTGGCCAAACAGGTTCCGCTGGATCGTGTACTGATTGAAACCGATAGTCCTTATCTTGCGCCGATGCCATATCGTGGTAAATCTAACGAACCTAAATACGTTCCTTATGTAGCCAAAGCGCTTTGTGATGTATATGATAAGTCGCTAGAAGAAATGGCTTCTATCACAAAGCAGAACTTTGAAAATCTTCTAAATTTAAAGTAAATAAAGTTATATAAAGTACAAGAGAGTTTATAGGGTGAAGATGGATCGTCAGGCTCAGTTTCGAGCAAGAGAAACCTTGATTTTTCAAGTCGCAGAGCAGCTCCTGCTGGAAAATGGTGAAGCAGGAATGACGCTAGATGCGCTTGCTGCTGAACTTGATCTGGCCAAAGGGACACTCTATAAACATTTTCAGAGTAAAGATGAACTGTATATGTTGCTGATTATCCGTAATGAGCGCATGTTGCTGGAAATGATTCAGGATAGTGATAAAGCTTTTCCTGAACATCTGGCCTTCTTTATGTTGCACCATTTACATCATCCGGAACGTACGGTGCTGTTCCATCAGATTGAAGAACGTCTGTCGACGACTGGCGTGGGAATTCAGCATCTATTCAGTGAACTGTATCAGGTACGCAAACAGCGTTTACGCCTGATCATCCGCATGACAGAAAGTTATCTGGTTTCAATTCATAGCCGCATGTCGGTGCGTGACTATCTGGCGTCGATCTGGTCACTGACCCATGGCGCCGCTGCAATTCTCAATTCCAGTTTTTATCAGCGTTATCTGGGTTCACGCGATACCTTGCGCGTGGCCTATATCGATCAAGCACTGGCTTTGCCAAAGCAGGTGCATTCTGCCGAGCAGTTTGCCTAAGGTTAGAGCTTAGTATGATCAGATCATCTCACAGCGCAGTTCGTGGCTTTACCCTCATCGAATTGATGGTGGTGATTGTGATTATGGGAATCATGGCCTCACTGGTATTGCTGAATACCAGTGGTGTCGATCAGCGTAAGGCCATGCAGGCACGCGAGATTTTGTTATTAGACTTGCAGCGGGTCATGCGTGAGGCGAATGACCAGTCCAGAATACTGGCGCTTGATCTGCAACCCGCGACCGATGTCTCGCCATTTCGCTATGGGATTGTAGAATATCGTTCAGCAGCGCAGACTGAACAGAACCTGCAAAATGAAAAATGGCAGAATTATACAGAATTTAAATTACGTAAGCTGCCGGATCATGTGTCTTTTCGGATTCAGGGGCTAGAACAACAGCGTTATGCCCGTGCGCAAAATCGTGATCTGACGCAGGTGAATTCTCCGCAATTGATCTGGCTGGGGAATGGTGAGGTCAAGCCGGTACGGATTCAGTTCTTTTTAGAAGATCGTGAAGTCGGCTCTGCGATTGAGGTGGATCATCTGGGTAAAATCAATGAAATCTAGATCTTTCAAGCAAAGTGTGTGCTCCAGGCTGATCAAACCATTTAAATCGAGTGTTGATCGATTGCATTGTGGGCACTTCGAGCAGAGCTCTTGGTCTTGCGCAGCGGTGAAACAGCATTTCACTCATCGCAGCTCAGGCTTTACCTTGCTGGAAGTTATGGTTGCACTGGCAATTTTCGCCACCGCAGCCATGACGCTGACCAAAGTCGCGATGCAATATACCCAGTCAACCTCGAATGCCATTCTGCGCACCAAAGCACAGTTTGTTGCCCTGAACGAAGTGGCTCAAATGGAAATCAATCAGCAATGGATGGATGGTACGGCCTCCAAACAGCTGACCCAGCAAGGCGAAACCTGGCAAATTGACAAGCGCAGTGAACCGACGATCAGTCCCAATGTGCAGCGTATTGAACTACAGGTCAGTCTGGTCAATCAGGAGACTGGTCAAGTTGCATCCGGGATCAGCAGCTTGATGTTCTTTAATCATCGCATGAACAATACGCCATGAAGCCTAAAGGATTTACCCTGGTCGAATTATTGGTTGCCATTGCAATCTTTGCGGTACTGTCTGCTTTGGGCTGGAAAGTTTTTGATTATATTGTCAAAACCAAAGATCAAAATGCAGTACATGAACAGCGTCTAGGTCAGCTACAGGAAACCTATCAGCAAATTTTACGGGATACGGTACAGGCAGTCCCTTTAACGGCCAATATCAATAGTGATATTCAACCGGCTCTGGTTTTGCAAAATGGCCGTTTTAATTTTAGTAAAACTGGCGTGACTGATCCTCTGGAGGAGGGTATTTCGCCAGATGAACGCATTGAATATCAGTATCGGGCCGATGAACAAAAACTGTATCGACTGAAATATCGCAACCTGAATCAGACCGGTCGTGATCAACCTGAATCCAGTATTTTATTATCGGACGTTGAGCAATTTCAGGTTGTGGTGCTGAATCCAAATGAACTCACACAGTGGCCTGATTCTTCTATGGATTTAAATCAGCTAGAGCAGAAACAGCGCTTGCCCAAAGGCATTAAAATCAATTTAACCGTGAATGGCGTCAGCTATGAGTGGCTGTTTAGTTTATTAAATACGGACTTTTTGCTTGATAATCAGAATACAGGTCAACCCGGCTAAGAATCATAAAAAATGAAAATGAATAAACAGAGGCTGAAGCAGCAGCAGGGCATTGCACTGATTACCATTCTGGTGATGGTGGCATTGGCGACTATTCTGGCAGCCACGATTGCCCAGCGTCAGGCTGCAACTGCTGAAAGTACCGCCTATCTGATGCGGCAAAATCAGTCGCTGATGTATGCCAAAAGTGCCGAAGCCTTTTTTTCTGAATTACTGGTGGATGATGCTGAAAATGCCGCAGAGGTTGATCATCTACAGGAAACCTGGGCGCAGCCAATGCCGGCTTTTCCGGTCGATGACGGCTATGTTTCCGGAATCATCCAGGATGAATCGGGCAAGTTTAATTTAAATAGCCTGATCACTGCTGAAGATAGCGTCAATGAAAATGCCAAAGCATGGTTCGAGCTGATTTTAAGACGTGCAGGTTTGCCAGCGCAGCTCAGTGAAGCCGTAATTGACTGGCAGGATGAAAACGAGCTGGTGAGTGGAGGTATGGGTGCCGAATCTAATTATTATCAAGGCTTACCGAATGCCGCTTTACCACCGAATGCAAAATTTCATAGCGTAGAGGAATTAAAGCTGGTACGTGGTTTTGAAGAAAATAAGTACAAACTGATAGCACCTTATCTGAGTGCTGCACCGATGCAGGAAAGTCCGGTCAATATTAATACAGCATCTGCTTTTCTTTTAGCCAGTATGGATGAAAAACTGGATGTGAATGCGGTACAGCAATTGCTGGATCAGCGACAGGCCAATTTGGAACACTTTTCTAATGTGTCTGAGTTATGGTCACTCGAACCGTTTGCGCAAGTCGATGCTGCCAAGCGTAATCTGTTTAATAGCCTGCTCGGAGTGCAATCCAATTATTTTAAAGCTCAGATCGAAGTGGTCTTGAGTGAACGCAAGCGCCAGTTCAGTAGTGATCTGGTTCGTCAGGACAAACAGGTATATGTGGCTTATCGCAGTATGGAACCCTTTTAGTCAGGGCTTATTCAGTTATACCGTTAGTCTAAATCTGAACAGCAGCTTGATCCCTTTTCCCTATCAGGCTGAACAGCAAAATTAATCCTCAAAGCTGTAGTTTTGCTTTATAATCAAAATCAATTCACCTATTTTTTGACGACATTACGGCATATGTTAATTCGTAAGTTATTTAAGTTTGAGAATGCTCATATTGTGCGTAACTGCACGTCAGATCGCTGTAAGCGTTCAATCCATGGCCATAGTTATAAAGTCGAGCTACTGTTAAAAGCCTCGAAGTTAGATCATGGGCAAATGGTCTATGACTTTGGTCTGCTTAAAGGTGTGATTAAGGATTTCTTTGATTCTTTCGATCATGCGATCTGTTTCTGGCAAAATGACGACCCGGAATATATTCAGGCTTGCAAAACGTTCAGTGCGCGGTGGGTGTCGTTACCGGTATCACCATCGGCAGAGCAGTTTTCACGTATCTTTTTCTTTCTGGCGCAACAAGTGCTGGCATCGACCGTGACTCAAAATGGCGAAGGTGATGTCGAAGTCTATTCTGTGATTATGCATGAAACCGATACCGGTTATGCACAAAGCTTTTTAGAAGATATTCAAAATGAACAGATGGGCATTCTGAGTCTGGATCAAATTGAGTTTTCTGAACAGGTGCAAGCTGAATGGACCGATCCGGACATGTTGAACAAGCTGAAACAGGGCACAGCATTTCATAACCCGACTGTAGATTTACAGGTACAGATTTAAAGTCTGCGTGACTTGAAATCCATTGACATAGATTTAGGATTGAAGAATGTCTTTAAATGAACAGCAACTGGCCAAACTGAATAAGGTTCAGTTGGATGAAAGCTGGAAATATGGATTGAGTGAGTTTTTACTCAGTCCGAAAATGGACGAATTAAAAGCTTTTCTGGTTGAAGAAAAAAAAGCAGATAAAACAATTTATCCTCCCAATCATCTGATTTTTAATGCCTTGAATACCACGCCGCTCGATCGGGTTAAAGTAGTCATTTTAGGGCAAGATCCTTATCATGGCCCGAATCAGGCGCATGGATTAAGCTTTTCGGTGCAAAAAGGGGTTGCATTGCCGCCATCTTTGCGTAATATTTTCCACGAGTTACATGCGGATGTCGGGGTTGAACGACCAAAGCATGGTGACTTGACGCATTGGGCGGAGCAGGGTGTGCTTCTGTTAAATGCAGTACTGACCGTAGAAGCAGGTCAGCCGACTTCGCATCAAAAGCGCGGTTGGGAAGAATTCACCGATCACGTCATTGATGTTTTAAATGAGCAGCGTGAACATATTGTCTTTATTCTTTGGGGCGCATACGCACAGCGTAAAGGACAGCGCATCAATCAGGACAAGCATCTTGTGTTAAAGGCCGCACATCCATCGCCTTTGGCCGCAAACCGTGGTGGTTTTTTTGGTTGTAAAGTATTTTCAAAATCGAATAACTATCTCAAACAACATGGCATTGAGCCTATAGATTGGCAGCTGGACGCATGACATATTCTCCCCTTAATAAAACTTATCATCCGGATTTGATCGTTGAAGAAGCGCATAATGGCTGGCGTATCGTTCGTTTAAATCGTCCAAAGTCTTTGCATGCTCTGGATGAATCGATTGCTTCTGCACTTTTGGAAGTATTTCAGGATTTTCATACGGATGACAGCGTAAAAGCGATCTGGTTAGATTCAACCACACCGAAAGCATTCTGTGCCGGCGGCGATGTGCGTAAATTACGTCAACTGGTCATTAACGATGAAGTGGCGGCTGCCAATAAGTTTTTTGAACAGGAATATGCGCTGGATCTGTTATTGCATAATTATGCCAAACCGGTTTTGGTCTGGGGTGAAGGTTATGTGATGGGTGGGGGCCTTGGTCTGTTTATGGCGGCACCTTTCCGTTTAGTGACGCCGTATTCGCGTTTGGCGATGCCTGAAATCAATATCGGTTTATATCCCGATGTGGGTGCAACTCGCTTCCTGGCCGATCGGGGCGCGATTGGTTTATTTACCGGCTTGACCGGTTCAATCATGACCGCTGCAGGTGCTTATGGGATTGGCTGGGCAACACATATTTGTGATGCACAGCGTGATTCAGTTTTAGATAAAGTGATTAATATTGACTGGGATCATTATCCTGCCGGTGACTTCCGTGCCATTGATGACACTTTAAATAGTATGCATCGTCCGGTAGGGCCAGGACCACTGCAAAACTCTCTGGATGTGATTCATAGTGTTTGTCGTGGTGTCAACTTCGAGCATGATTATGAATCGATTATCGGTCTGAGTGATGCGCGCAGTGACTGGTTGCGTCAAGCCAGTGAAAATCTGCAAAAAGGTTCACCAACTACAGCTGCATTGACCTGGTTGCTCTGGCAATGGGGTAAGCAGGTACATTCCTGGAATGAAATTTTTGAACTGGAAACCCAGATTTCTGACTGGAAAATCCGTCATCATGATTTCGTTGAGGGGGTACGCGCGCGTCTGGTGGATAAAGACCTTTCTCCTGCATGGAAAAAGGGTGCAGATATGAGCTTAAAAGGTATTTTGTCTGCAAACCCTCCGGTGACCAATATTGAAAGCTGGAATGCCTTGTTAAAACAGTATGGTGTGATTTAAGTTTTACATGTCCGAAACACAATTGAGTCATGAATACTGGATGCAGCTTGCCTATGCGCAGGCTGCACTTGCTGCCGCACAGGGCGAAATTCCGGTGGGTGCGATTATTGTTAGTCAGAATCAGATCATTGGTCAGGGCTTTAATGCGCCGATTTCCTTAAATGATCCGACCGCGCATGCCGAGATTGTGGCGCTGCGTGATGCCTGTCAAAATATCCAGAATTATCGACTACCTGACGATGCAGTGCTGTATGTAACCCTTGAGCCGTGCACCATGTGTGTTGGTGCTTTGGTACATTCACGGGTTTCACGGGTAGTATTTGGCGCATTTGAAGCGAAAGCGGGTTCACTGGTCAGTGCACGTCAATTATTTGAAACTGGCTATTATAATCATGTGTTTTCCTTTGAAGCAGGCTGCATGCAGCAGCAATGCTCCGAACAGCTTAGTGCATTTTTCAAGTTGCGTCGTGAGCAGAAGCGGCAACTCAGGTTACAAGAAAAATTATTAAATACGCAGAAATAAATCTACTTTATCGCTAAAATTCCTTAGTTTCGAATCTATAATTTCAGGAAAAATAATGCATAGCATTCAAGTAAAAAAAGAATTTCCGGCATCGATTGATAAAGTCTTTGATTTAATGTCTAAGCATGCCACCTATAATATTGCCTTTGCGCCGATGCAGGTGCAACGAATCAAGGATTCTGCAGATGCTGAACATCCGGATGGACTAGGTTCGGTGCGTGCTATGGGTGTGGGTCCGCTCAAGCCGCTGAAAGAAAAGATTACATTGTTTGAGCCGAATGCTCGTATTGAATATCAGATTATTAAAAATCCATTGATCAAGCATCATCTGGGGATTATCGAATTTGAAGCGCTGGCCGATGATAAAACCCTGGTCACCTATACGATTGAATTACAGGCGCGTGCGCCTTTTGTGAGTAAATTAATTCTTGCACAGTTACAGGCAGCGATTAAACTAGGCCTGACGAAACTCGCAAAATCTGTTTAAACAACAACGGGAAAGCAATGACAGTTCAAATTATTACCATTGATGGTCCAAGTGGGTCTGGCAAAGGTACGTTGGCAGCAAAACTGGCTGCACATTATCAGTTTCACTTATTGGATTCTGGCGCGCTCTACCGGCTTTTGGGTTTGTCATTGCATCACCATGATTTACTGGATTCAATGGACATTAAGTTGCCAGAATGCGTACAAATCGCAACAAATCTGGATATCCAGTTTGTCAGTAGCGAAACCGGAGTGCAGGTGTACTTGGATGGCGAAGATGTTTCCCAGACCATTCGAACTGAACGCGTCGGAGAATTTGCTTCAAAAGTTGCTGCAATTCCTGAGCTTAGAATGGCAATGGTTTCACGTCAACATGCTTTTGCACAGGCACCTGGTCTGGTGGCAGATGGCCGCGATATGGCCACAAGTATCTTCCCGCAAGCTCAGGCTAAAATATATTTGACTGCATCGGCTGAATCGCGCGCGCAAAGACGTGTAAAGCAGTTGCAGGGTATGGGGCTGGATGTTAAAATAAACGATATTTTAGCTAATATCATCGCGCGTGATAAACGAGATATGGAACGCACTGTCGCTCCACTCAAGCCTGCCGATGATGCTTACATTATCGATAGTTCAAATTTGAACATTGATGAGGTATTCCAGTTGATGACCACTTATGTGGACCAGCAGTTAGCCAATTAACCTGATTTTATCAGCAAACGCATAGCTTGATCAGTTTTATATGGACTATGTAGATGCTTAATTAAACCGGCCTTGTCTGATCCAAGACCGCTGACTTTATCGGAAATATCATGACCGAATCTTTTGCAGCCCTCTTTGAAGCAAGTGAATTAAACCTCAACGTTGAAAAGGGTGCAGTTATCCAGGGCGTTGTAGTAAGCATTGACTCTGATTGGGTAACTGTTGACACTGGCCTTAAATCTGAAGGCGTTGTTGACCGTGCTGAGTTCTTAAATGAACAGCGCGAACTTGAAGTTCAAGTTGGCGACACTGTAGACGTAGTTGTTGAAGCGCTTGACAACGGTATGGGTCAAACTGTTCTTTCTCGCGAAAAAGCTAAACGCGCTGAGACTTGGACTAAACTTGAAAAAATCTTTGAAGACGGCGAAATCGTTACTGGT
Organism: Acinetobacter sp. YH12156; assembly: GCF_013418235.1. Lineage (NCBI taxonomy): Bacteria > Pseudomonadati > Pseudomonadota > Gammaproteobacteria > Moraxellales > Moraxellaceae > Acinetobacter > Acinetobacter sp. YH12156. The sequence continues at coordinate 14,655 of NZ_VPCL01000008.1, read as the reverse complement.
GTTATCTCTGGTAAAGTTAAAGGCGGTTTCACTGTTGACATCGGTCCAGTACGTGCGTTCCTTCCAGGTTCTTTAGTTGATACTCGTCCTATTCGTGATACGACTCACCTAGAAGGCAAAGAGTTAGAATTTAAAGTAATCAAACTTGACGCTAAACGTAACAACGTTGTTGTTTCACGTCGTGCTGTTATGGAAGCTGAATCTTCAGCTGACCGTGAAGCTCTTCTTGCTCAGCTTGAAGAAGGTCAAACTGTTACTGGTACGATCAAAAACCTTACTGACTACGGTGCATTCGTTGACCTTGGCGGTATTGACGGTCTTCTTCACATCACTGATATGGCTTGGAAACGCATCAAGCATCCTTCAGAAGTTGTTGAAGTGGGTCAAGAAGTTACTGTTAAAGTACTTAAGTTCGACCGCGAGCGTAACCGTGTTTCTCTAGGTCTTAAACAACTTGGCGAAGATCCATGGTTAGCGATCATGAACCGTTACCCTAAAGGTTCAATCGTTAAAGCGCGCGTAACTAACCTGACTGACTACGGTTGTTTCGCTGAAATCGCTGAAGGCGTTGAAGGTTTAGTACACGTTTCAGAAATGGATCACACGAACAAAAACATCCACCCATCTAAAGTTGTTCAGATCGGTGATGAAGTTGATGTTATGGTTCTTGAGGTTGATGAAGAGCGTCGTCGTATTTCTCTTGGTATCAAACAAACTCGTGCTAACCCATGGGAAGAGTTTGCTAAAGACCACGACAAAGGCGAAAAAGTTTCTGGTACGATCAAATCTATCACTGACTTTGGTATCTTCATCGGTTTACCAGGCGGTATCGACGGTCTAGTTCACTTGTCTGATATTTCTTGGAACGAACAAGGTGAAGAAGCGATTCGTCGTTACAAGAAAGGCGACACTGTTGAAGCGGTTATCCTTTCTGTAGACGCTGAAGGCAACCGTATCAGCCTTGGCATCAAGCAAATGAACAACGATCCGTTCAATGACTTCCTTGCTGCTAACGAACGCGGTGCGTTGGTTAAAGGTACTGTAACTGCAGTTGATGCGAAAGGCGCGACTGTTAAGTTGGCTGACGAAGTTGAAGCGACTCTGAAAGCATCTGAAATCAACCGCGATCGCGTTGAAGATGCAACTAAGTTCCTTGAAGTTGGTCAAGAAGTAGAAGCGAAGATCATCAACGTTGATCGTAAATCTCGCGCAATCAACTTGTCTATCAAAGCGAAAGACGAAGCTGAAGAGAAAGAAGCAGTTGCTAACTTGAAAACAGCGCCAGCTGCTGGTCAAGACAATGGTCCTAAGACGATTGGTGACCTGATCAAAGCTCAAATGGGCAACTAAGTAGACGTTTGAATTGTATTGTTAATGTAAGTTAACTAATACTTTTTATACAAATACTGTAAACGGTAGCGTAGTATTTAATTATTGCGCTACCGTTTTGTATTTAAACAGGTTATTATCGGGAAATAGATCCCAAGTAGCTTGATAATTAAAGAGGTCGCAGATGACTACTGAAGCACTTAATAAGTCTGACTTAATAGAGCGCATTGCATTAAAAAATCCGCATTTGGCCGAGCCTTTAGTGGAAGAAGCGGTTAAAATTATGATTGATCAAATGATAGAAGCTTTATCATCTGACAATCGTATCGAGATTCGCGGATTTGGTAGTTTTGCATTGCATCATCGTGAGCCACGCGTGGGTCGTAACCCTAAAACTGGTAAATCTGTAGAAGTGGCTGCAAAAGCAGTTCCGCACTTTAAGCCAGGTAAGGCCCTTCGGGATGCTGTAAACGAATCTGCAAATAAATAATTGTAAATATTTACGGGGTGTTCATGCGTTACGTTCTGGTCGTTCTTTTATTGGTGCTGTTTGGCTATTCATTGGCTTTGGTTTTGCAAAATGGTACCGAATTGTCCGTGGACTTGTTATTTACTCAAGTTCCTGCAATGCGTCTAGGATTATTGCTGCTCCTTACCCTATCTCTAGGCGTCGTTTTAGGCCTGTTATTGGGCGTTCAAATCTTCCGGGTTTTCCAGACCAATTGGGAAATCAAGCGACTGCGTAAAGACATTGAACATCTGCGTAAGGAACAGTTGAATACAGCCAAGTTAATGGCCGCTGAAGCAGCAGTCCATACCCGGCATGAAAAAACTGTATTAGATATTACCAATGAAAATCAAAGCCCATTATAATGGGCTTATTTTTTGCCTATTTGAAGGGATAATCTCTTGAGTATCATTGTTGCACTAGATGCCAAAAGCCAATTTGATGCCTTAGCCATTGCAGAACAGCTAGATCCTGCCTTGTGTCGACTAAAAGTGGGCAAAGAGTTATTTACCCATGAAGGTCCAATCATTGTCAGAGCACTTCAAGACAAAGGTTTTGATGTATTTCTGGATCTGAAATTTCATGATATTCCAAATACGACTGCACAGGCAGTCTGCGCGGCAGCTGATTTGGGTGTATGGATGGTGAATGTACATGCATCTGGTGGCCGAAAAATGATGGAAACCTGTGTGGAGCGTTTACAAGCAGGCAACTATAAAACTCAACTCATTGCTGTGACAGTGCTGACTTCAATGGGTCGTGAAGACCTCAAAGATATTGGTCTGGATATTGAGCCAAATGAGCATGTCAAGCGTCTGGCTCAACTGACCAAAAACAGTGGCCTGGACGGGGTGGTGTGTTCAGCTCAAGAAGCAAAAATGTTACGTGAAACATTAGGCCAAGACTTTGCTTTGGTAACACCCGGTATTCGTCCTGAAGGCTCAAATGCCGATGATCAGAAGCGTATTGTGACACCGAAACAGGCGATGCTGGATGGTTCGACTCATCTGGTGATTGGCCGTCCCATTACCCAGTCTAAGAATATGCGTCAGACTTTAAAAGATATTTTGGCAACGCTTTAATATGGTTTGAATGACAAAAAGCCTTTCAGTCGAAATAATGCTGATCAGTTAAGGAGTTTAGAAATAGACTCTTTAATTTTTTAGTCATTCACGTCGGAGTATTAATGTTATAAATCAAATTCTTGTAAATTATTTGTTACTTTGGTTTCGCCCAAAGTAACCAAAGGCATTTGTCATCCGCAAAACTCGTCAGCCACCATCGACTAGTAAATTTGTCGCAGAAACAATCATTTTTAAATGTAGTCCTGCCTCAAACAGTTGCGGATGACTTTTCTATCTATCAGATATAATCATGAATTTGAAAAAGAAAATGCTAATCAATTCCTTAACTGACTGGCATTATTTCAGTCGAAAGGCTTTTTTTATATATTGAAAAAAATGGTTATAAAATAAAAAGGAAAAATGATGACTTCATCTGAACCACAATTAGAAAAAGAACAGAATGACGTGATTCAAAATGTTCAACAGGCGGAACAGCTTAAGCAACAAGAACAGCAACAACAGCAGGGAAGCTCAGCAGATTGGACAGCAGGGATCGATGTGGTCAGTTTGGCATCTGATGCCATCAGCCTTGCTTCGGATGTTATTGAAACAGTAGGCGATGCCTTAAGTGATATTGATTTAAGTTTTTAGTCAGCCCTTCTTGCTTGTGCTTCGTTTTAAAATCCTGCTTTAGAACTTAGTCAGGAAGGAGAGTTCCTCTTTAGAAAAGAGAGATTTAGGGAGATTGAGAAAGCAATAAAGCAATTAAATCGCTGCCAGTACACTCACCATGACTGGTGCTAACAGTGACAAAATAAATCCACTGACCATAGCATGCGGAATAAAATCGTGACCGCAAGCCTGCTTAACCATCGGTAAAGTCACATCCATTGCAGTTGCACCTGCTGCGGAAATGGCAGATCTCGGGTATCTCCAGCCCATACAATACATCAGTAAGATGGCAAAAATTTCTCTAAACAGGTCATTCATTAGTGCAATGCTGCCGAGTTCTGCATTTCGAAGCTCGGTCACGACAACGCCTGACATTGAGTAAAATCCATAGCCTTGTGACAGCATGATCAAATCTTTCAGGCCAATCTGTGTGTTCCAGAATGAATAGAGCATAACTGCGAATAATGAACCGAAGATACAACCGATCGGAACCAGAAGAATTTTGATATTTAACCAAGAACGATCCAGTGGCGAATAAGCCAGATCTAAACCAATGAAAAACATAAATACCAGTAACAAATGCCAGGTGCTAATGTGTAAGGACAGATCAAACAGACTCAAGCCAGCATGTAAAAAGTATCCGCCTGCGAGTGCCAAAAAAGCATAACTCATATTCACTAAGGATTTAATTACCAGATCAAGGGATACTCTGCCTGAACTGGGAAGAAAACCAGCCCACTTGAACAGCAAATAGCAAATAGCAAAAGCACCGAGTGATGTCAGAAAGGCAATGCTGATGGATGTACTCAGAATCTGTAGGGGATGCTGTAATTCATCCACAAGCTGTGAGAATTCAAAGGAAATCGCAATCAGTAACACATAGCTAAAATAAGGTAAGAGCTTGAAACAGATTTTGATCATCGATACTGGAATCCGTTTCGCCAAAGCAAAACCGAGTGCCAAACAGAGAAGAAGCTGAAAGATGAGCCAAAGCGATTGCATAAGTTTAATAGATTGAAAAAATTATCTTTAAATTATGCCATCGCTTGATGCTAGATGGTGAAAAGCTTTTAGCTAACTTTATTGAATAATCGATAATCTGCGGTATTGGGTTTCTTGGTTTTCAGCCAGTATTTCCAGGTATAAGTCGGCCATAGGGCAAAATTCTTGCCACCTTCCTGCTGATACCAGCTGACACAGCCAGATTGCCATACGGTCTGTTCAAACATATGTTGCACCTGCTGATTAAATGTATCTTGCGCCTGCTCTTTGACCATAATGGCATCGCTATGTGATTGATCGACTCGCTGCATGAGCTGCAAGATATAGTCAACTTGTGCCTCAATCATAAAAATCACAGAGTTGTGTGCCAATAGGGTATTTGGGCCCAGTAATTGAAACAGGTTTGGGAAACCTTTCATGCAAATTCCATAATAACTTTCAGCCCCCTGTTTCCAGACCTCATTGAGCTGTAGATTATCCAGCCCAGTACATTGAAAATTCTTCATATAGATGCGTGGATCGGTAATGAACCCGGTGCCATAAATCAGACAGTCAATTGGCCGTTCCTGACCATCTTGGGTAATGATGCTATTTTCAGTGAGTTCCTGAATCTTTTCAGTCACCAGTTCTACATTCCTGCGGTTAAAAGTCGGGAAATAGCTATTAGAAACCAGAATTCGTTTACAACCCATGATGTAATCCGGAGTGAGTTTTTGAGCTAACTCAGGATCTTTAATCTGGTATTTGATGAACAGTTCTGCCAGTTTCTGGGTGTATTTCATGATTCCGGGTTTAACGATGGGGATGACCCGCGATTCATTTGACCAATATAAGCGGGCACGGTGCAGTTTTCGGAACCAGTCATATTTTTCAAATAGTGTCTTTTCGAGAGGGTGATAGACACGTTCATCGCGAGGAATGATCCAGGCTGCAGTACGTTGCATGACATAGAGTTGTTTGCATTGTGGGGCAATTTCCGGAACATATTGAATGGCGCTGCCACCTGTGCCAATCGATGCGACATTTTTGCCATTTAAATCATAAGTATGATCCCATTGTGCAGAATGAAAGACTTTCCCTTGAAACTTCTCAATACCGGGGATAGGTGGAATCTGGGGAATGTGCAAAGGCCCTGAAGCAAATATGACAAATTGGGCTTCCAGGATACTTTGATCTTGTAACTGCAATTGCCACAGACAGCGCTCTGCCTGGTAATGCGCTGAAAGGACTTCAGTATTTAAGCGGCAGAAAGCACGTAGCTTATAATCGTTTACCAGATCCTGAATATAGGAAAATATCTCGGGTGCTTCGGCATAGCGTTTTGACCAGTTGCTTTTCGGCGCAAATGACAGGGAATATAAATGTGACTGCACATCACAGGCTGCGCCAGGGTACTGGTTGTCTCGCCAGGTTCCACCAAATTCATTGCCTTTTTCCAGCAGAATAAAATCATGGATGCCTTGCTGCTGTAAACGTATTGCCATGGCAATACCGCCAAAACCGGCGCCAATAATGGCAACTTTGGTATGAGCGTGGGAGCGTGTGACAGTGGCATGATCTAGCATTCGTACATTCCTTGTTTATTTTAATGTTGGATATTTATCGTAATTTGCTCCTAAACGATTAGACATAAAATTGATCTAAACGGCAATAGCCGACACATTATTTTTATAGTACAACTAGTGCAAGCACATTGTATTTGTATGGTTATGAAACGTTCTGTTCTCAGTCTGATGTATTTGATTCAAGGGATGCGTAAGGCTGGCATGCAGGTCGATCAGAAACTGCAAAACATTGGGTTGCGTGTAGATGCCTTTGATCCAAGCTCGGTGATCCATCCGAGTCTGGAACATGATGTGCTCAAGGTGGTGGGGCAGGAAATTCAGCCTGAACAGGGATTATTGATTGGCCAGCATTATGCTTTGGCAGGTTATGGCCCCTTACTCATGTTGCTGGTGACCAGTCCTACGGTACGTGATGCACTGAATCAGGTGATCCGTTTTCAGCAGTTGACGCATTTGACCGGTCAGTTGGCCTTGCAGCAAAGCGAGCATCATAGCGCGCTGTGTTATCGAGCAAAGCAGCAGGATGATCATTTGGGAATGTTGCTGGCACAGGCGGAGATTTCCGGAACGTTTAAGTTTATCCGGGAAATTTACAAATTGATGGGCTTATCCAAACCGGATCTGCGGATCGAGTTGCCATTTGCCCATCCAGAAGATCTGAATACCTTAAAGGTCTACCATGATTATTATGGAACACAGGTACAGTTTGATGCATCTCGGGCAGCATTCTGGTTTGATGAAGCAGTGCTGGATATTAAAATTCCCTCTGCGGATGCGGTCACTTTTGCTGTCTATGAAGCCAAATGTCTGGCTGAAATGGAACGTTTGCAACAGGATGAGCAGACGCCGATTGTGGTGCAGCGTGTTCAGGATTATCTGGAAATCCAAAGTGGTTTGATGCCGAGCATGGCCGAAACTGCGCAGGCGCTAAATATTCCGGAACGAACCTTGCGGCATCAGTTACAGCAGTGTGATACCAGTTATAAGCAGATTCGCGAAGAAATTATTAAAGATAAGGCTTTGCGACTGATTGAATATAAACAGTATTCGATTGAAATGATTGCAGAATTATTAGGCTATTCCGAGCCGGCCGCTTTTAACCATGCCTTTAAACGCTGGTTTGGGCAAAGTCCTCGGCAATATATAAAATAGCCTAAGCCTGTTTATGCCAAAGTGTTATAGTGTGTTGATTAAACTCCGCTATAATTAAATTGATCCCAAATAGTACGAAACTCTATGTCCGATTTTAATTCACAGCACAGCACCGCCTTTAGTCTGATTTCTCCTGCAGAACGTTATGCACAAGCAATATCTTCGGGACAGTTTATGCCTGATGATGCACAGGCAATGGCAGTACATGAACTGAATCGTGTCTGGCTGGAATTGATTCAGCGTTTTAAGGCCTCGAAAAAAGCCTTTCGCCGTTTTCGCCGTCAGACTTCTCCCAATGGCGTGTATATGTGGGGTGGTGTGGGTCGTGGCAAAACCTGGTTAATGGATCAGTTTTATGATTCGATTCCATTTCGCCGTAAAACCCGGATGCATTTTCACCACTTTATGCAGCATGTGCATCGTGAATTAAATAAGCTCTCTGGGCAGCGTAATCCGCTGGATCTGGTCGCGGATCAGATTTATAAAGACGCGGTGATTATCTGTTTCGATGAGTTCTTTGTATCCAATGTCACCGATGCCATGATTCTGAGTGATCTGTTCCAGAAACTATTTGAACGCGGGATTACTTTGGTTGCAACTTCGAACATTGCCCCAGATGGTTTGTATAAAAACGGGATTCATCGTGACCGTTTCCTGCCGACGATTGAACTGGTCAAGAAAAACTGTGTGGTGTTAAACGTCGATGCCGGCGTCGATTACCGTTTACGCGTATTAAAACAGGCGCAGTTATTCAAATTCCCATTAACCCATGATCATAAAAACTGGATTGCGCAACGTTTCAGCGCTTTGACTCAGACGCAAACCTGCTCTGAAGAGCCGATTATCATCAATAACCGTATTGTGGAAACTGTGTCACATACCGAAGATGTATTGTGGTGCGAGTTTTCTGAGCTGTGTCTGAAACCACGTAGCCCGGCTGACTTTATTGAAATTGCCAATATTTATAATACGGTTTTAGTCAGTAATGTGCCGCACCTGACCGATTTCCTCAATGATGGGACGCGCCGTTTTATTTATCTGGTCGATGAGTTCTATGACCGTGGTGTCAAACTGTTATTGACCTCGGAAGACAATATTGTTGATATTTACCAGGGTGAAAAACTGGTCTTTGAAATTGAACGGACGCGTTCACGTTTGCTGGAAATGCAGTCGGATGAATATCTGAATTCTGAACATCGTCAGATTCAGAAAACTATCTCGAGTGAGTAGGAAGCAGAATAAAAGCGCTGGTCATTGACCGGCGCTTTTTTATAAAAATAAGCAGGTAAATGATCGACAATTAGGGCCAAACATGGCTTAATCTTGATCTAAATATGATCGTGTATAACTAGAATGCATAATTTTTACTCGAAAATCTGAACTTAAGTCTAATTTCTACATTTCGAAAACTTTATACACTGTCATTAGGGTATTTAGCAGAATGATATCTCAATGCGGCTGAGCGACGTCTGATATGTTTATGAGGGTACTCATATTATGAAAAATGCTCAGTATTTAGCAATTTGATAATACTATTCAGCTAGATTTTAATCGGTATACTAGAATCTCTTGTATAAAAAGTAGCAATATCAGGAAAGACAATGACTGCACGTATTCAAAAAGGCAAGTTAGCGATTGCTAAAGAACTTTACGATTTTATCGAAAATGAAGCACTACCAGGTTCTGGTTTGGATAGTGAAACTTACTGGAAAAACTTTGAACAAGTCGTTGTTGATCTTAGCCCTAAAAATAAAGCACTTTTGGCTAAGCGTAATGACATTCAAGCGAAAATCGATGAATGGCACCGCAATAACACATTTGAATTACAAGCTTACAAAGCTTTCTTGACTGAAATTGGCTACTTGTTACCAGAAGTAGAAGATTTTCAAATCAGCACTGAAAATGTAGACGAAGAAATTGCCGTATTGGCCGGCCCACAGCTGGTGGTACCGGTACGTAATGCACGTTACTGCCTCAACGCAGCCAACGCACGTTGGGGTTCTCTCTACGATGCACTTTATGGTTTCGATGTGATCTCTGAAGAAGATGGCGCGGAAAAAGGTAAAGGCTATAACCCGAAACGTGGTGAGAAAGTTGTCGCATTTGCGAAAAACTTCCTTGACGAAACTTTCCCATTGGCACAAGGTTCACACGCAGACGCAACTCAATATGCAGTTGATGGCAACGCACTGGTTGTAACATTAAAAGATGGTTCTACAACGACTGTTGCGGATAGCGCTAAATTTGTTGGCTTCAATGGCGAAGCGTCAGCACCGACTGAAATCGTATTTAAAAATAACGGTCTGCACGTTATTGTGCAAATTGATGCAACGAGCCCGATTGGCCAGACTGATGCCGCTGGCGTAAAAGACGTAGTTCTTGAAGCTGCAGTTACCACCATTCAGGATTTGGAAGACTCGATTGCAGCGGTTGATGCTGAAGAAAAAGTGGAAGGCTATCGTAACTGGTTAGGTCTGATGAAAGGCACTTTAGAAGAGTCCATTCAGAAAAATGGTAAAACAGTTACCCGTACACTGAATGCAGACCGTACTTTCAAAAATGTGGAAGGTGGTGAAACCAAGGTTCATGGTCGTTCATTGATGTTGCTGCGTAATGTCGGTCATTTGATGACAAACCCTGCCATTTTGGTCGATGGTGCAGAGATTTTTGAGGGCATCATGGATGCCTTGATTACACCATTGTTGTCTTTTGCCGACATCAAAGGTGAAAATACCATCAAGAACTCGCGTCAAGGTTCAATGTATATCGTTAAACCAAAAATGCATGGTCCTGAAGAAGTGGCATTTGCCGTTGAATTGTTTGAACGTGCGGAACAGGTACTGGGTTTGCCTGCAAAAACTTTAAAAATCGGGATTATGGATGAAGAGCGCCGTACTTCTGTAAACCTGAAGAACTGTATTGCACAAGCCAAAGACCGTACTATTTTCATCAATACAGGCTTCATGGACCGTACCGGTGACGAAATCCATACCTTTATGGAAGCAGGCCCATTCGTACGTAAAGGCGAAGTCAAAGGTCAGATCTGGTTCCCGGCTTATGAAAACCGTAACGTGATGATCGGTCTGCAAGCAGGTTTACGTGGCAAAGCGCAAATCGGTAAAGGCATGTGGCCAAAACCAGATATGTTGCTCGACATGTATAAAACCAAAACTGAACATCCGGAAGCAGGTGCGAGCTGTGCATGGGTGCCATCACCAACAGGTGCGGTAATTCACGCGATTCACTATCATCAGATTAATGTTGCGGATCGTCAGCAAGAGTTATTGGCAACTGAAGCCTTGTCACTAGATGACTTGTTAACGCCACCATTAGCAACAGACACTAACTGGTCTGAAGAAGAGAAAACCAAAGAACTTGAAAATAACTGTCAGGGGATCTTGGGTTATGTGGTTCGCTGGGTAGACTTAGGTGTAGGTTGTTCTAAAGTACTCGATATCAACGATGTCGGGTTAATGGAAGACCGTGCGACTCTACGTATTTCTTCACAGCACGTGGCGAACTGGTTGCGTCATGGTGTGGTAAGCCGTGAGCAAGTAGAAGAAGTGATGCAGCGTATGGCGAAAATTGTAGATCAGCAAAATGCCAATGATCCGTTGTATACGCCAATGTCTGCAGACTTTGCCAACAATATTGCATTCCAGGCAGCGTCTGACCTGATCTTTAAAGGTGGTGAACAGCCATCAGGTTATACCGAGCCACTTTTACATGCAGCACGTTTAAAGTTAAAAGGTTATACAGGTGACTAATCCCGTCTAACTTAAAAAAGCCTCTTCGGAGGCTTTTTTATTGTCTAATGGTAAGCGGCTGTCTTTCTGACTAGAAATTTTTCAGTTGAACTCTTAAAGTGGAGCAAAGCTTGCGAGGAACAATAAAATGATGACGGTATATCAGGACTTAGACCAGCAGTTTATTCATGGTCAGTGGCAACATGGAACTTCAACCAAAATCATAAAAAATATCAATCCTTTTACCCAAACCGAAATTATGAGTCTTGCAGCTGCCAGCTCTGTCGATGTAGACAGTGCGTATACGGCAGCAGAACAGGCTTTTCAACAGGGTGTTTTGAATTCCATTGAAGTCCGTAAAACAGTATTGCAAAATTTAATTAATATTATTCAGCAGCGCCGTGCAGAAATCATTGACTGGCTGATTATTGAATCAGGCAGTACGCGCATTAAAGCCGGCCTTGAGGTAGATGCTGCCTTGGGGATTATTCACGAAAGTCTGGCATTTCCAGATCAGCTGAAAACTGAACAGCTCGAAAGCAAAGATCCAGTACGGAAAAGTTTGGTCTTGCGTAAACCTTTAGGCGTGATTGCAGTCATCAGCCCATGGAACTTTCCATTTCATCTGTCCTTGCGTTCAGTGGCGACAGCGATTGCCTGTGGCAATACGGTTGTCTTGAAACCAGCCAGTGATACGCCGGTGACTGGCGGTACATTAATCGGGAAATTATTTGAAGAAGCCGGTTTGCCTCCGGGTGCATTGAATATTATTGCCGGTGCTGGCAGTGAAATCGGGGATTATTTTGTCGAGCATTCAGTGCCAAAAATGATTTCATTTACCGGCTCGACTGAAGTGGGGAAAAGTGTCGGCAGTAAAGCTCTGGCCAGTTCCAGAATCAAACGTTTGGCACTGGAACTGGGCGGCAATGCACCCTTGGTGATTCTGGATGATGCCGACCTTGATCTGGCGGTTGAACTGACCTTGATGGGGCGTTTTATGCATCAGGGACAAATTTGCATGAGCACCAATCGGGTTGTTATCGATGCATCTATTCATGATGCTTATGTGGATAAGCTTCTGGATCGGGTCAAAATGATTCCAGTGGGCGATCCGAATCTGGAAGATACCATCATCGGGCCGATCATTAATCGGAGTCAGGTCAAAAAGCATCAACAGATCATTCAGACAGGCAGCGAGCAGGGCGCACAGCTGGTATATGAGGGCGGAATTGAAGGAAATCTGGTCTATCCGCATATTTTCATTAACGTCGCAGCCGATTCTGATTTAGCACAACAAGAAAGCTTCGGTCCGATTTTACCGATCTTAAAAGCACGTGATGAGGCCCATGCTTTAAATCTAGCCAATGCAACAGAGTTCGGTTTGTCCAGTGCAGTCTGTACATCAAATATCGAACGCGGCAGCGCTTTTGCGGCACAACTGGATATTGGCATGACCCATATTAACGGGATCAGTGTTGCAGATCAGTCTAATGCACCCTTTGGCGGCGAGAAAAACTCAGGACTCGGACGTTTTAATGGTCGCTGGATTTTTGAGGAATTTACCCGGACACACTGGTTGACTATACCGAATTCATGATACTCAAATCTATATCAATATTACAGGTTTGGCTCAGACATCAGGTTATAATCGAGTGGTCGAATGATTTACATTAATCCGCCATGTGTGCCAACTTTAAACCTTTAAGCTTAGAACAATTGCATAATCTGGGATTGCCCGAAATTCCTTTTGAATATCCGGAAGAGGTCTATCCCAATTATGCTACACCGCTGTTATTTCATTCAGCTCAAGGACTGGAATGGCGGTCGGTAAATTTTGGCCTGATTCCAAAATGGGCAGAAGATAAAAGTATAGCTACCAAGACCTATAACGCCAGAAATGAAACTTTATTGCAAAAGCCAACCTTTGCTGAAGCCACTGCCAAATGTCATTTTGGGGTCATTCCTGTTGCCGAGTTTTATGAGTCCAAATATTTTGACAATAAACCACAGCGTTGGGGTATAAGACGTCAAGATGGTCAGGCGACTTTTATTGCGGCAGTATATGAGATTACACGAGTACAAGGGGAAATTGTACGATCTGCCAGCATGATTACGATGGATGCCATTGACCATCCGATGATGAAAGAATTTCATGAGCCTGGAAATATCAAACGTTCGGTGATCGTAATTCCACATGAACGACTACAAGAATGGCTGACACTGAGTCATCCGGATATTCGAAGTTTTGTACACGGCTTTCCGGAAGAAGAGTTTGAATGTTCACATGTTCCCAAAGAAAAAATCAAAAAAGCCAGCCCACAACTGAACTTTTTTGATTCTTAGAAAGCTCCGGTGAATTATTTATTATTGAAAGTATGCCAATTCGCCAGCGTCTATTTAAAAATAAAAAGTAGGACTTTTAACGAGCCAGGTTTTTAAAAATATGACGTAAACTTTCCATGGTTTTTTCAATTTGCAAAGGCGTCAAGCCTTCAAATGACTGCTCTAGTACTATATTGGTCAGATCATTGATCTTATGTGTCATTTGCATGCCTTTTTCGGTCAAAAATACCCGGGTAATTCGTGCATCATCTTCACATGAATAAGTCTCAACCAGACCCTCATCTTTTAAGCGATAAACAATTTTAGTGGTGGTCGACATTTTAGATACGACCATCTCTGATAAGTCGGATACACTCGCACGCGGTTTGGATTTTAAGGCAAGAAGGATACGGCGGCGCGAATTGTCGACACCATATTTTTTAAGTGCGTGATCGACATTAAGTACATATTGAGCATGAACCTGAGTAACCCAATAATAGGGAAAGTTTTCTAAATTAAATTCTTCCGTACACGGTAAAAATTTTGCATATTTCTTAGTCATGAAATGTTCCTTGTATTTATTTTTCTAGGGCCCGTCCATTTTATGAAAAAGTTTATGCATGTTTCAACCTTTATTTTAAAAATGTTAAAGAGATTGCACTTTTTAGTTTTTCTTAATAACCCCAGAAGTCGAGCAGTTCTGCATATGCGCTGATTCAGGACAGAGAATGGCCATTTTAAATCGGATGAAAGGCAATAATATTTTGTGTAAAATTAATACTTAATTGTATATTTCTGAGGCGGAATCATTTTCCGCAATGGTTTGTCATTCGACAGCATGATTCGCTTATCGGCCAAAATGCAATCACTCTGATTTTAATCAACCAGACAATTTTGCTGATGGATCTATGCAGTTATGCGGAGGAATTTCCCCATCAAAAAATTCAAGCCCTATTTTAACTGATTGCTTTTTTAATCGGTATATATTTGATGGCTGAATTTTTAGTTCACTTTAAAAGTGGTTGAGCTAATGAATGGTAATTACTACATATTTTTAATTAAAGTAAAATAATTTGTGAAGAAAAAAATTAAGTTTAATGCGTTTTATACACACTGATTAATGAAAAAAGTCTAAGGAAAATCATAATCATGTAATTTTTTTATAAATTTAGGACTTACGCACTATTATTTATAGATTCTCTGTGGTAGCAGATGATTTTTATCGAGAATAAAGTCATCAATGAAGTTTTTGATAACTGGTCTAAATAATTTCTTCTGCCAACGATATACATTTT